>NZ_JBQEOV010000006.1:267500-269212 GCF_052045435.1 Acidovorax sp. 22279 | reverse complement strand
AAAGCAAAAAACCCCAGTCATATCTGACTGGGGTTTTCTGGGCTGTAAGAGCCTGACGATGACCTACTTTCACACGGGAACCCGCACTATCATCGGCGCAAAGTCGTTTCACTGTCCTGTTCGGGATGGGAAGGAGTGGGACCAACTTGCTATGGTCATCAGGCATAACTTGGTGCTGGGCAGTTTTTGTGAACTGCCTGGCGAATTCATAGAGTCTGGAATCAGATTTTGTGTATTTGACTGCGTCTAACTTGGCATAACAGACTTTGAGCTTCACGCTGGTTGCGTGTTGGCTATCAAAGTTATAGGGTCAAGCCGCACGAGCAATTAGTATCAGTTAGCTTAACGCATTACTGCGCTTCCACACCTGACCTATCAACGTCCTGGTCTTGAACGACTCTTTAGGGGGCTCAAGGCCCCGGCAGATCTCATCTTGAAACGAGTTTCCCGCTTAGATGCTTTCAGCGGTTATCTCTTCCACACTTAGCTACTCGGCAATGCCACTGGCGTGACAACCGATACACCAGAGGTGTGTCCACTCCGGTCCTCTCGTACTAGGAGCAGGCTTCCTCAAATCTGCAGCGCCCACGGAAGATAGGGACCAAACTGTCTCACGACGTTTTAAACCCAGCTCACGTACCTCTTTAAATGGCGAACAGCCATACCCTTGGGACCGGCTACAGCCCCAGGATGAGATGAGCCGACATCGAGGTGCCAAACACCGCCGTCGATATGAACTCTTGGGCGGTATCAGCCTGTTATCCCCAGAGTACCTTTTATCCGTTGAGCGATGGCCCTTCCATACAGAACCACCGGATCACTATGTCCTGCTTTCGCATCTGCTCGACTTGTCAGTCTCGCAGTTAAGCACGCTTATGCCATTGCACTATCGTCACGATGTCCGACCGTAACTAGCGTACCTTCGAACTCCTCCGTTACGCTTTGGGAGGAGACCGCCCCAGTCAAACTGCCTACCATGCACTGTCCCCGATCCAGATAATGGACCTAGGTTAGAACCTCAAACACACCAGGGTGGTATTTCAACGTTGGCTCCATGAGAACTAGCGTCCTCACTTCAAAGCCTCCCACCTATCCTACACAGATCTGTTCAAAGTCCAATACAAAGCTACAGTAAAGGTTCATGGGGTCTTTCCGTCTTTCCGCGGGGAGATTGCATCATCACAAACATTTCAACTTCGCTGAGTCTCAGGAGGAGACAGTGTGGCCATCGTTACGCCATTCGTGCAGGTCGGAACTTACCCGACAAGGAATTTCGCTACCTTAGGACCGTTATAGTTACGGCCGCCGTTTACTGGGACTTCAATCAAGAGCTTGCACCCCATCATTTAATCTTCCAGCACCGGGCAGGCGTCACACCCTATACGTCCACTTTCGTGTTTGCAGAGTGCTGTGTTTTTATTAAACAGTCGCAGCCACCGATTTTTTGCAACCCCGTTGGGCTCCCTCTGTACGAGTTCACCTACTTGGGGCATACCTTCTCCCGAAGTTACGGTATCAATTTGCCGAGTTCCTTCTCCTGAGTTCTCTCAAGCGCCTTAGAATACTCATCTCGCGCACCAGTGTCGGTTTGCGGTACGGTCGTCAATAGCTGAAGCTTAGTGGCTTTTCCTGGAAGCAGGGTATCACTCACTTCGTCTGCAAGCAGACTCGTTATCACCCCTCATCTAAGCCCGGCGGATTTGCCTACCGAG
>NZ_JBQEOV010000006.1:0-262500 GCF_052045435.1 Acidovorax sp. 22279 | reverse complement strand
CCCCGTGAGGCGAACGTCCTGCACCCGTGCGGTGACCTTGCTGCCGCGCTGCCAGGTGATGTGCTGCGGTTCGCAGACCGTGAGGGTATGACCGCGCCGCTGTGCCTCGCGCATCATGGCGAAGGTGGTGTCCTTGTAGATCTTGAAGCTTTGCAGCGGGTCGGCGATGAAGAGCAGTTTCATGGTGTCGGGTCAAGAAATGGAGGAGGCCAGGGGCCCAGGCAGCCAAGGCGACTTACGCGCCGCTGGCCTGCGAACGCCTGTACTGTTGCACAAATAGCGCAATGCTGCCGGCCACCACGCCCCAGAAGGCCGAGCCCACCCCAACGATGACTACGCCACTGAGGGTGACGAGAAAGGTAATGAGTGCCGCCTCGCGATGCGACTCGTCCTGCAGCGCCGCCGCCAGGCCGTTGCCAATGGTGCCCAGAAGCGCCAAACCCGCAATGGCCACCACCAGCTCTTTGGGAAAGGCGGTAAGCAGCCCGGTGATGACTGCGCCAAACAGACCGATCGCCACATAGATGGCGCCACATGCCACCGCGGCCGTGTAGCGCCGGCGGCGATCGGCGTGTGCCTCGGGGCCCATGCACATCGCGGCGGTGATGGCGCTGAAGTTGAGCGCAAACGCCCCGAAGGGCGCCAGCACCAGGGTGGCCAGACCCGTGAGCGTGATGAGCCGGGAGATGGGCAAGTTGTAGCCCGACGCCCGGATCACCGCCACCCCGGGCAGGTTCTGCGACGCCATGGTGACCACAAACAAAGGAATCGCCAGGCTGACGGCAGCCGCTACGCTGAACTGGGGCGCCGTGAAAACTGGCAGGGCCAGCTCCAGCTGCACCGCCGACCAGGCCATCTGCCCCTGGGTGGCCACGAACACCACCGCTACGGCGAGGGTGATGACCACCGCATACCGGGCAGCCAAACGGCGGCTGACCAGATACACCATCAACATCAGCAGCACCAAGGGCAATGCGGTCTGGGCTGCCGCAAACGCCTGCAGGCCAAAGCGGGCCAGCACGCCGGCCAGCAGGGCAGCGGCGATTTCCATGGGGATGCGGTTCATCACGCGCTCGAACCAGCCGGTGACGCCCGCCAGGGTGATGAGCAACGCGCTGATCATGAAGGCGCCGATGGCCTCGCCCATGCTGAAACCGCCCGCCAACCCCGCAGTGGCCAGCACGGCGGCGCCCGGTGTGGACCAAGCCACCATGACGGGCTGGCGCAAGATCAGCGAGGGCACCAGCGAACACAGGCCCATGCCCAGACCCAGCGCCCACATCCAGGACGTGATCTGCGCGGGTGTGGCCCCAAAGGCCAGGGCGGCCTGGAAGACGATGGCCACCGAGCTGGTAAAGCCCACCAGCACCGCCACGAAACCCGCCACCGCCGTGGAAAGGCTCAGGTCTTTGAAAAATTGCATGGGCGCGATTCTGGCACCGCGCGCGCCTGGCGCTCAGGCAGGCCGTCAGGCCACTCCAAAAGCTACAGTATTGATAGCATCTCAGACAATAAGCACTAGCACTACAAGGCAAAAACAGTGCAAAACCAGCCCAAGGCACCCGTCCCAGGCCAGGGGGAGCCCCCTCAGCCCGTCAGATCTCGATCTTGGAGCCCAGCTCGACCACCGCGTTATTGGGCAGGTGCAGGAAGTCGGCCGCGCCACTGGCGTTGTGGTGCATTTGGGCAAACAGCTTTTCGCGCCAAGGCGCCATGCCGCTGCCGATGGTGGGAATGACGGTGTCCCGCGACAGGAAATAGCTGGTGGTCATCGACTCCAGCTCACAGCCTCGCCCTCGCAGCAGCTCCAGCGCGCGGGGCAGGTCGGGGTCGTTCTTGAAGCCGTAATGCACCACCACCTGCCAGCAGTCGTGCCCCAGCGATTCGACTTGCAGCCGCTTGTCCAGACCAATCCAGGGCGTCTCGTGGTTGTGCACGGTGACAAACAGGTTTTGCTGGTGCAGCACCTTGTTGTGCTTGAGGTTGTGCAGCAAGGCATTGGGCACCGCGCCCGTTTCGGCCGTCAGGAAGACGGCTGTGCCATCCACCCGCGTGGGCGGACTGATGAAGATCGACTCCAGAAAGTCCTTGAGGTCGATGGCGTCGGCACGCAGCTTGTCATTGAGCAGGCGGCGCCCTTCCTTCCAGGTCATCATGAGCGAGAACACGATGCCGCCGATCATCAGCGGGAACCAGCCACCCTGGAACAGCTTGAGCAGGTTGGAGGCGAAGAACGCCAGGTCCACCACAAAGAAGCAGCCCGTGGCCGCAACGCACAGCGCCAGCGGATACCGCCAGCCGTAGCGGATCACGAAGAAGGTCAGCGTGGTGGTGATCAGCATGTCCAGCGTCACCGCGATGCCGTAGGCGGCTGCCAGATTGCTCGACGAGCGGAACATCACCACCGCCAGCACGATGGCCACGAACAGCCCCCAGTTGACCAGCGGCATGTAGATCTGGCCCGTGTCGCGCACGCTGGTGTGCTGGATGTTCAGGCGCGGCAGGTAGCCCAGCTGGATGACCTGCTTGGTCACGCTGAATGCGCCGGTGATCAACGCCTGCGAGGCAATCACGGTGGCCATGGTGGCCAGGATCACCAAAGGCACCAGCGCCCAGTCGGGGGCCATTAGATAGAACGGGTTCTTGACGGCCTCGGGCTCGGCCAGCAGCAGCGCGCCCTGGCCAAAATAATTGAGGGTGAGCGCCGGCATGGCCACACCAAACCAGGCCATGCGGATCGGGCGCTTGCCGAAGTGGCCCAGGTCGGCATACAAGGCCTCGGCGCCCGTCACGCACAGCACCACCGCGCCCAGAATGATGAAACTGGTGCCCGGGTTGGCCCACATGAAGCCCAACGCGTGGTGCGGACTCAGCGCCCACAAGATCTCCGGGTGCCCCACGATGTGCGACACGCCCAGCAGCGCGATGGTGACGAACCATACCAGCGTGATGGGACCAAAAAACTTGCCGATGCCGCCCGTGCCGCGCTTTTGCACGGCAAACAGGCAAAACAGCACCACCAGCGTGATCGGTATCACGTAGTGCTTGAAGTGATCCGACACCACTTCCAGCCCCTCCACCGCCGACAGCACCGAGATGGCCGGGGTGATGACGCCATCGCCGTAAAACAGTGAGGTGCCAAAAATGCCCACGGCCAGCAACACGCTGCGCAGCTGGGGCTTGTCTTTGACCGCCTGGGAGGCCAGGGCCAGCATGGCGATGAGCCCCCCCTCACCGTGGTTGTCGGCGCGCAGCACCAGCACCACGTACTTCAGGGAGACGATGACCGTGAGGGTCCAGAAAAAGATGGAGAGGATGCCGTAGATGTTTGCGGGCGTGAACGGCACATGGCCGGACCCGAACACCTCCTTGACGGCATACAGCACGCTGGTGCCGATATCGCCATACACAACACCGATGGCGCCCAGCGTGAGCGCTGCGAGCGATGACTTGGAGCTTTGCACTGACCACCCCCGCGCACTGGGCCTGACGGGGTTCCGTTACTTTTGGGAACGCTATTGTGCGCCTGAGCCAGATCAAGCGATTGGAGGCGAAACCCCATGTTGCAACGCAGCAACTCGCCCTTGGCAACCGGGCGCGGGCATGGCATGCGGGGCGGCCACCCTCCCCCACGCGCCCGCTGTACAGACTCCGCCCAGGCGGCAAAGGCGCTGAAACCCGGTGCCCCCAAGACCCGCAAGGGGCCCCAGAGACCCTGGTTTTCAGTCGTACACCTCGGCGTCGGGGTTGGTGGCCTCCAGCTCGTAGCTGGCCGCCAGCATCGCCAGCCGGGCCACCACGCCGTACATATAGAAGCGGTTGGGCGCGCTCACACCCGGGCGCACGCCAGGCTGGGGCATGTGGGTGCTGTGTTCAAAGGCCAGGGGCACAAAGCTCGCGCCGGGGGCGTTGAGGTTTTCATCCACACCGCGCTCGGCGTGCATGCGGTAGAAGCCCCCCACCACGTAGCGGTCCATCATGTAGACCACGGGCTCGGCCACGGCGTCGTTCACGCGCTCTTGCGTCAGCACCCCTTCCTGGATGATGACTTCGCTCACCGGCTGGCCGTCCTTGATCACGGCCATCTTGTTGCGCGTCTTGCGGTTGACCGCGTCCAGCTCCTTGGCGTCGCGCACGGTCATGATGCCCATGCCGTAGGTGCCGTTGTTGGCCTTGACGATCACGAAGGGCTTTTCGTTGATGCCGTATTCCTTGTACTTGCGGCGCACCTTGGTCAGGAGTGCGTCCACGCTGGTCTGCAGCTGGTCCATGCCCGTGCCCTCGGCAAAGTCCACTTCGCCGCACTGGCTGTACATGGGGTTGACCAGCCAGGGGTCGATGCCCAGCATCTTGCCAAAGCGCTTGGCCACCTCTTCGTAGTTCTTGAAGTGGGTGCTCTTCTTGCGCACGCTCCAGCCGGCGTGCAGCGGGGGCAGCAGGTACTGCTCGTGGATGTCTTCCAGAATGCCGGGGGCGCCTGCGGTGAGGTCGTTGTTCAGCAGGATGGTGCAGGGGTCAAAGTCCTTGAGCCCCAGGCGGCGCTTGGTGCGCACCACGGGTTCCAGGGTCACGGTGTCGCCGTTGGGCAGCTCGATCAGCGTGGACTTCTTGATCTCGGGGCTGATGGAGCCGACCCGCACGTTCAGGCCCGCCATGTTGAAGATGCGCTGCAGCTGCACCACGTTGGACAGGTAGAACGTGTTGCGCGTGTGGTTCTCCGGAATGATCAGCAAGTTGCGCGCTTCGGGGCAGATCTTCTCGATGGCGGCCATCGCAGCCTGCACGGCCAGAGGCAGCATCTCCTTGGTCAGGTTGTTCCAGCCGCCCGGGAACAGGTTGGTGTCGACCGGGGCCAGCTTGAAACCCGCATTGCGGATGTCTACCGACGTGTAGAACGGTGGGGTGTGCTCCATCCACTCCAGCCGGAACCAGCGTTCGATGGCGGGCATCGAGTCGAGAATGCGCTGTTCGAGTTCGTTGATCGGCCCGGTGAGGGCCGTGATGAGATGCGGAACCATGGAAAGCCCTCGGGAAGCGATTGCAGTGAATTGTAGGATGTGGGGTCAGGCCGGGTTTTCGCAAGCCACCCCTTGGTGGTACCACGGCCCTGCCCTCTACCGGCGCCAGAACGCCGGGGTCAGCAAGGCCATGAAGCTCAGTATCTCCAGCCGGCCCAGCAGCATGGCCAGCGTGCACACCCAGATCTGAAAATCGGTCAGCACCGCGTAGTTGGACGCCGGCCCCACGCTGCCCAGGCCCGGCCCCGCGCAATTGACGCTGGCCAGCACCACCGAGAACGCGGTCACTGGGTCCAGGTCCGTCAGCAGCATGACCATGCTCAGCCCAAAGACCGTGCCGCCATAGACCAGCATGAAGGCCAGCACCGAGAAGATCACCCGGTTGTCCACTGCAGCGCCGCCCAGTTGCACCGGCTGCACGGCGCGCGGGTGCACCAGGCGGTTCATCTCGCGGCGCGCCTGCTTGACGAGGATAAGCATGCGGACCATCTTGATGCCCCCGCCCGTCGAGCCCGCACTGGTGGCCACACCCGACAGCAGCAGCATGAACACCGGCGCAAACACGGGCCATGCCAGGTAGTCCACCGTGGCGTAGCCGGTGGTGGTGGCCAGCGACACCAGATTGAACATGCCATGGCGCAGCGCGTCCAGCGGCCCATACACGCCCTTGGCCCACAACAGCAGAGCCACCAGCAGACCGCCGCCAATCAGCGTCACCAGCGTGGCCCGCAGCTCAGGGTCGCGCCAGAAGCCGCCCCACTGGCCCTTGCGAATGGCGACGAAGTACAGCGCAAAATTGCAGCTGGCCACCAGCATGAAGAAGATGCAGATCGCCTCCAGCAGCGGCGACTGGAAGTACCCAAAGCTCAGGTCGTGAGACGACAGCCCGCCCAGGCTCACGGTGGTGAACATGTGCATTAACGCATCCAGCGGCCCCATGCCCCCGGCCCAGTAGGCCAGGCCACACAGCACGGAGAACAGCGCATACACCCCCCAGAGCCCCTTGGCCGTGCCGGTCATGCGTGGCGTGAGCTTGGTGTCCTTCAGCGGCCCCGCCGCCTCGGCCTTGAACAGCTGGCTGCCCCCGACGCCCAGCAGCGGCAGCACGGCCACGGCCAAAATCAGGATGCCCATGCCCCCCATCCACTGCAAAAAGGTGCGCCACACATTCACCGACACCGGCAACGCATCCAGGCCCGCCAGCACGGTGGAGCCCGTGGTCGTCAGCCCCGACACCGCCTCGAAGTAGGCGTGCGTGAACGATAGCGGGTGCCCGGTGTAGTGCCCGGCCAGCATCAGCGGCAGCGCGGCCGACAGGGGCAGCAACATCCACACCAGAGAGACCAGCATCACGCCGTGGCGCGGCTGCAGCTCCTGCCGAAACAGCCGCAACCGCCACCACAGCCACGCGCCCGCCAGCATCGTGGCGCCCATGGACAGCGGGTACACAAACCAGACGCCGTCGCGCGTCCACAGCGAGACTGCCAGAGGCAGGCCCATGGACAGCGAGAAGATCATCACCAGAATGCCCAGCACGCGCAGAACGGGAAACATGTCCGTCATGGGGGTCTCGCGCAGCTCGGTGCCAGGTCAGAAAAAAGTCGCGCTCACGCGGAAGAGCTTTTCCACATCGCGCACCAGCCGCTTGTTGGGCAGGAAGAACACCACGTGGTCATTGCTCTCGATCACCGTGGCGCTGCGCGGGATGATGACCTCGGGCTCGCGCAGATCGGCAGCGGATGCACCCGTGGTTTCCGACGCGTCAGGCAGACCGCGCACGATCAGGCCGATGTGCACATCGCGCGGCAGTTGCAGATCGCTGACCTTGCGGCCGACCACGCGCGAGCTCTTGCGGTCGCCGCGCGCCACGATCTCCAGCGCCTCGGCCACCCCACGGCGCAGGCTGTGCACAGCCTGCACGTCACCCTGGCGCACATAGGCCAGCAACTCGCCCAGCATGGCCTGCGCGGGCGACAGCGCGATGTCGATCTGCGTGCCGTGCATCAGGTCGGCATAACTGCGCCGGTTGATGAGGGCCAGCACCCGGCTTGCGCCCATGCGCTTGGCCAGCAGGCACGACATGATGTTGTCCTCGTCGTCGTCGGTGAGCGCGAGGAACAGGTCCACCTCCTCGATGCCTTCATCACCCAGCAGGTCTTCGTCGGTGGTGTCGCCCTGCAGCACCAGCACCTCAGGCGGCAGGGCAGATGCCAGCTCCACGCAGCGGTCCGCATGGTCCTCGATGATCTTGATGTGAAAACGCCCGCCCGCCTGGCTGAGCTGCCGCGCCAGCCGCAGACCCAGCCGGCCGCCGCCCGCAATCATGATGCGGCGCACAGGCTGGAGCTGCTGGGATGCCGGACGGTGCAGAGCGGCCAGCACGTTGGCGATGTGCTCGTGCGCGGCCAGCACGAACACCTCGTCCCCCGGCTCGACGCGCGTGCGGCCGTCGCAGGCGATGAATCGGTCAGGCTCGTCGGGGAAGCGCCGGTAGATGGCCACCATGCGCATCGCCAGCTCCGGCGCACTCTCGCGCAGCGCGCCGATGGAGTGCCCCACCATCGGAGCCCCCGCACGCGCCCGCACCGACACCAGGCATGCGCGGCCTCCGGCAAATTCGCGCACCTGCATGGCCTCGGGGTACTCGATGAGCTTGCCGATGTAGCGGGTCAGCGATTCTTCGGGGCAGATGATGCGGTCCACCGCAAACCCCTCGGGGCCCACCAGCCGCTCATGGGCCTCGAAGCCTGTGGTCCGCACCCGCGCAATGCGCTTGGGGATGTTGAACAGCAGCTGCGCGATCTTGCAGCACACCAGGTTGGTCTCGTCCTGCGCGGCGCAGGCAATCAGCAGGTCGGTGTCCTCGGCCCCCGCCTCGGCCAGCACGGCAGGCTCGATGCCGTTGCCCACCACCCCGCGCAGATCAAACCGCGACTCCAGGTCGCGCAGGCGCGCGGCGTCGGTGTCGATGACGGTGATGTCGTTGCGCTCGGACACCAGGCTGTCTGCCACGCTCTGGCCCACGCGGCCGGCGCCGAGGATGATGATTTTCATATGAAATAAGCCGCAAGCGCTAGTCGAACATGCACCAGCAGCTATCGTTTCAGGAGCGCATCAGGCCCGCACCTCACCTTCGCCCAGCACCACGTACTTGAGCGAAGTGAGGCCTTCGATGCCCACCGGGCCCCGCGCATGGAACTTGTCGGTGCTGATGCCGATTTCGGCGCCCAGGCCGTACTCGAAACCGTCGGCAAACCGCGTGCTGGCGTTCACCATCACGCTGGCCGAATCCACCTCGCGCAGGAACTGCTGGGCATGCATGTGGTCGCGCGTCAGGATGGCATCGGTGTGGTGGCTGCTGTAGCGGTTGATGTGCGCAATGGCCTCATCCACCCCCGCCACAATCTTCACGCTGATGATCGGAGCCAGGTATTCCTCGCTCCAGTCCTGCTCGGTCGCCGCTACCAGCTTGGCACCCGCCACGCTGTTCAGGATCGCCAGCGACTCGGGGCAACCGCGCATCTCCACGCCCTTGGCGGCATACACCGCGCCAATCTTCGGCAAAAACTCCGCCGCCACGCCACGCGCCACCAGCAGGCCTTCGCTCGCGTTGCAGGGGCTGTACTTGTTGGTCTTGGCGTTGTCGGCCACCTTCACCGCCATGGCGATGTCGCAGGGGTCGTCCACATAGGTGTGGCAGTTACCGTCCAGGTGTTTGATCACGGGCACCTTGGCATCGCGGCTGATGCGTTCGATCAGGCCCTTGCCGCCGCGCGGGATGATCACGTCCACAAACTGCGGCATCGTGATGAGCTGGCCCACGGCCTCACGGTCGGTGGTCTGCACCAATTGCACCGCGTCTTGCGGTAGGCCGGCCTCGGCCAGCGCCTGCTGCACGATCTTGGCCAGTGCCTTGTTTGAATCAATCGCCTCGGAGCCGCCACGCAAGATGCAGGCGTTGCCGCTCTTGATCGACAACGACGCGGCTTCGATGGTCACGTTGGGACGGCTCTCGTAAATCATGCCGAACACGCCAATCGGCACGCGCATCTGCCCCACCCGAATGCCGCTGGGCTGCTGCTTCATGCCGAGGATCTCGCCAATGATGTCGGGCATGGCGGCCAGCTGCTCGCAGCCCTCGGCACAAGTCTCCAGCACCTTGGGGGTGAGCTTGAGCCGGTCCACCATCGGGCCCGCCAGCCCATTGGCCACGGCGCGCTCCAGGTCTTTGGCGTTGTCGATCTGGAGCTGGGCCATGTTCTCGCGCAACAACCGGGCCAGCGCCTTGAGCGCTTTGTTTTTGATAGCTGCGGGCGCTTTGGCCATCAGCGCAGAGGCCGTTTTTGCCTGGAGACCGAGAGAGTGCGTGTATTCAGCGACGTTGAGGGCGTTCATCCGGCGATTTTGCCGCACTTGGTATCGGCCCGGTGGGCGCGGGCCCATGGCTGCTTTACCCTCGGGCGTATCACCCATCCTGGCCCCGCCCGGCTACGCCATGACCGACACCGCCCACACCCAGCTCACCACCTTCATCCAGGCCCTGCAAGCCTTTGAACGCGGCGACCACACCGCCGCCACCCTCAGCACCCTGGCCCGCCAGCAAACCACCCTGCTGGCCGCCCTGCCCCCGCGCTACAGCGAAGTGCTGCTGAACCTGCTGGACCGACTGGAATCGAGCGCGCTGTTTTCGGAAGAAAGCTGCTCGTTCAGCCAAAAGGATCTGGTGGCGAACTTGACGATGTGGGCTGAAAAAGCACAGGGCACATTGAACGCTGGCTGACCACTCCGGGGCCGAGCAACGCGACGGCCCGAGTGGCTGTTCGTTTCCCATCCCCTCTGTATGCGCCGAGGAGCGCAGCGAGTTTGAGCGAGACCCCGCTGGACGCGAGCACCGCAGGTTGCCCGAAGCGAAGCGCAGGGACGCAGACAGTGGGGCCGCCTTTCTTTTGGGTACTTTTCTTTGGCGAAGCAAAGAAAAGTACCTCGCCCGCCGGGGCGACAACCCGGCTCCCGCCGTGCGCACAGGCATGCCACCAAATCAGCGAGCAAGCCCCGACAACCACTCCTAATTTAATAGCTTCCAGTGCTTATCTCACAGGCACTAGAAGCCAAAAATAATCAAACCTCCGCCCGCCCCAACCACTTCTCCCGCGCAATATACGCCCGCACCCCCAGCCCCATGAACGGCTGCGGCGGCATGCGCGTCGGCCCACCCAAGGCCAAGGCATGCGCCAGCAACGGGTGGTCCTGCCCCAGTGCCAAATCCGCTGCCAGAGCCCCCAGGGCCGTGAACTTCACCACCCCCGCCCCATTGCAACCCGCCACGCCATGCACCTGCGGGGCCAGCCGCCCCCAGCGCGGTGCGCCATTGCGGGTGATGGCGATCGAGCCTTCCCAAAAATGCTCTAACGCCACATCGGCCAACCGCGGAAAACGCGCCGCAAACACGGCAGCGTGCTCACGCCGCACCCGCTCGCGCATCGCAGGGCTGACGCGGAACTGCGGCGCATATTCAAAGCCCTGGCGCACCAGAATGCGGTGGTCGTCCGTGTAGCGCAGCGTGGCCCCCGTGACGGCGCTGGCGGGCGTCACGCCCCAGCCCTCGGGCGCGCCCAGGCGGCTGCGCTGCTCGGGCGTGAGTGGCGCCGTGAGCGAGCCAAAGGTGACCAGCGGAAACGTCTCCGCTCCCCAGGCGCTGCCCAACAGCCCCAGCTGCTGCGCAAACCCATTGGCCGCTAGCAACAGTTGCGGGGCACGCACACGGCCCTGCGGGGTGTGCGCCACCACCTTGCTGCCTGACAGGTCCAGCCGCTGCACCGGCGTTTGCTCGTGCAGGGAGACGTTGGCAGGCAGCACATCGGCCAGGCCCCGGCACAGCGCGGCGGGGTTGAGCAGCACGGTGCCTGGCGTGTAGAGCCCGGCGGCAAAGTAGCGGGTGCCCAGGCGCGCGGCCAGGGCGTTGCGGTCCAGCAGCTCGTGCGCAGCCCCCAGGGCGCGCAGCTCATCCACATGGTGCTGCAGCGTGCACTCGGCGGCGGGCGAGACGGCGCAGTGGTACTTGCCTGCGCGGCGCCATTGGCAGTCGATGCGGTGCTGCGCCACCAGCAGCTCCAGGTCGTTCATGCCCGCCGTGAGCAACGCCTGGTAGTGCGCGGCCTGGCGCAGTTCTTCGAGCGAGCTGCCGATGTTGTGCGGCACATCAATAGCAAAGCCCGAGTTGCGGCCCGAGGCGTTGTTGCCCACGGTGCCGGCGTCCACCACCACGATGTGGGCGTGGGGGCGCAGCTCGGCCAGGCGGCGCGCGGCGGCCAGGCCCGCAAAGCCCGCGCCCAGCACCAGCCAGTCGGCCAGCACATCGCCCTGCAACGCAGGGCGCGGCGTGCGCGGGGGCAGGATGGCGGACCAGCCGTTGGAGGAGTCGTCGTTGGGGAGGCGCAGGGGCCGAGAACCCTGCGAGGGCCGCAGGGTGGCATCCACATGCGCCATCACCGCGCCGCGCTGGTCAGGCGGCACAGCTGCAAGGCCAGGCGCTGCAGGGCCTGCCAGCCGTCTTGCGGCCAGTCGGGCTGCTTGAGGCCTTTGACGATGCCATCCACCGTGTGGGCCGACTGCAGCAGGCGAGCCAAAGCGGCGTCGCTGGCCTTGGGCAGGATGCGTTCAAACAGCCGCTCCTTGGGGCCCCAGATGCGGTTCTCGCGCAGCGCCATGGGCAAGGGGCGCCCGGCGTTCATCGCGTCTTTCACGCGCTTGAGGGCGCGGATGTCTTCGGCCAGCGCCCAGTGCACCAGCACCTCGGCCTCACCCTCGGCCTGCAGGCCGTCGAGCATGCGCTGCACGCGGGCCGTCTGCCCGGCCAGCACCGATTCGGACAGCTTGAACACGTCATAGCGCGCCACGTTGAGCACGGCGGCTTCGACCTGCGCCTGCGTCAGCTCGCCTGCCGGGTGCAGCAGGGCCAGCTTCTGGATTTCCTGGTGCGCGGCCAGCAGGTTGCCTTCCACACGATCGGCAAAAAACTGCAGGGTGCGCTGGCCTTCCTCCCCCGCGACCACACGCTGGCCCTGCGCGGCCAGGCGCGCTGCGATCCACTGCGGCAGTTGGCCGCGCTCGATGGGGTCGATCTGAATCGACGTGCCGCTACCCTCCAGCGCGGCAAACCAGGCGCCGGTCTTGGTGGCTTTATCAAGGCGCGGCAGCACGACCATGGTGAGGGTGCTGTCGTTACCCCGGGCCGATTCGGCGATCTGCTGCAGCGCCACGCTGCCGTCCTTGCCGGGCTTGCCCGAGGGAATGCGGATCTCGACGATCTGCTTGTCGGCAAACAGGCTGAGTGACCCGCCTGCCGCCAGCACCGCACTCCAGTCGAAATGGGCACCGGCCACGGTGTAGCTGCTGCGCTCGGTGTAGCCCTGGGTGCGGGCGGTGGCGCGGATGGCGTCGGCCGCCTCTTGCTGGAGCAAGGGCTCATCGCCATGCAGGACATAAAGCGGCGACAGGCCCCGTTGAAGATACTGAGAGAGTTGGGCCAGGGCGACTTGCATGCGGCAAAGTTTATCGCCTGGGCAGGCCCGGCATTGCGCAAATTGCTAGCGTATGCCCTCACAGTGCACAAGAGAGGTCACGAACCGATCAGCTGCGGCGCTGTTCATTGGCGCCCAAAGCCCTGAGAATTCCCCCGGGCGCCCGCGCCCTTCCCGCTCACTGTCATACCCCAGAAAGTCAGACCGCCATGCCCCCCACCGCCCTGCGCAGCGCCCAGCCCACCAGCCTGATCGGCGCCCCCACCGACATCGGCGCCGGCGCGCGCGGCGCCTCCATGGGGCCCGAGGCCTTGCGTGTGGCCGGCCTGCAGGCGGCGTTGGAGTCCCACGGGCTGCAGGTGTTTGACCGGGGCAACCTGAGTGGCCCCTCCAACCCGTGGCAGCCACCCGTAGACGGCTACCGCCACCTGCCCGAGGTGGTGGAATGGAACCAGCGCGTGTTCGACGCGGTGTATGCAGAACTGCAGCTGGGCCACCTGCCCATCCTGCTGGGTGGCGACCACTGCCTGGGCCTGGGCAGCATCAGCGCCGTGGCCCGCCATTGCGCGGAGGTGGGCAAAAAACTGCGGGTGCTGTGGCTCGATGCCCATGCCGACTTCAACACCAGTGCACTGACCCCCAGCGGCAATGTGCATGGCATGCCCGTGGCCTGCCTGTGCGGTTTCGGCCCCGAGGCGCTGACCGGGCTGACCCGCATGCCGGGCGGTGGCCCGGCTCTGCACCCCTCGCAGCTCCGTCAGATCGGCATCCGCAGCGTGGACGCGGGCGAAAAGCGCTTTGTGCACGAGCAGGGCCTGGAGGTGTTCGACATGCGCTACATCGACGAGGTGGGCATGCGCCAGACCATGCAGCAAGCGCTGGCCGGTCTGGATGCACACACCCACCTGCATGTGAGCTTTGATGTGGACTTTCTGGACCCCGACATTGCCCCCGGGGTGGGCACCACGGTGCCCGGTGGCCCCACTTACCGCGAGGCGCAGTTGTGCATGGAGATGATTGCCGACAGCGGGCGCCTGGCATCTCTGGACATTGTGGAACTGAACCCCGCGCTGGATGTGCGCAACCGCACGGCCGTGCTGGCGGTGGACCTGGTGGAGTCGCTGTTTGGCAAGAGCACGCTCATGCGCGTGCCCTCGCACGGCCAGGGGCCGACGCTGAGCGCCTGAGCGCCTGAGCGCGCATATTCTTAGAGCAGCTCACAAAACTCAGCGAAGCGGCCATGGCCAGGCGTTTCGCCGCAGGCAGCACGACCAGTACGACAAGGCGAGACAACGACGCCAGGGGAGTTCTGTGAGCTGTTCTTAGCGCTTGGCTGCTGCGAGCCGGCGCATGAGCTGCTGCACCAGGTCGGTCCGCATGTCGCGGTAGAGCAGCGCCTCTTCGGCCTCCTTGGCCAGCGCAATGGTTTCGTTGTAGCTGATGTCGCGCTGCTGCAGCAGCTCGGTGTCCGGGATCAGCTCCACGCCGGTGGGCGTGCGCAGGCGGAACTTGATGCGCAGGCGCAGCTGCAGTTCGCGCACCTGTCCCGACGCGTTGAGGCCCACCACCACACGCTCCTGCTGCTCCTGAAGCAGGTCGAAGATGGCCTCTGCCGTCGGCATGCTGGCCGGGTCGCGCAGCAGCTTGAGCTGGCTGCCCGATCCGTCGAGCGTGCGCTGCAGCTCACGCGCCAGCGGCGAGCTGGCAGGGGCCGCGATGTAGAGCGAGCCAAACCCGAACTCCGGCACGCCACGCAGCCGGAATCCGCAGGCAGACAACAGGGCCACCGGGGCCAAACTGAGCAGTGTGCGTTTGTTCATGGGGTCAGACCACCACGTTCACCAGACGACCTGGCACCACAATCACGCGTTTCGGATGAGCGCCTGCGGCCTGGGCCACAAAGGCCTCGCTGGCCAGCGCAATGCGCTCGATCTCGGCCTTGTCGGCCTGGGCGGGCACATGGATGGAGCCGCGCAGCTTGCCGTTGACCTGCAGCATGAGTTCGATCTCGTCCTGCACCAGCGCGCCGGCATCCACCTGCGGCCAGGGCGCATCGAGCAGGTCGCCCAGCGCACCCGCGTAGCCCAGGCCCGTCCACAGGCTGTGGGCGATGTGGGGCGTGGCGGGGTACAGGCAGCGCAGCAGGATGCCAAAGCCTTCGATCAGCGCCACCTGGGCACCGGCCGAGTCCATGGCCTTGAAATCCTCGAGCGCGTTGATCATCTTCATCGCGCCGGAGACCACGGTGTTGTACTGCATGCGCTGGTAGTCGTAGTCCACCTGCTTGAGCACGTTGTGAATCTCCAGGCGCAGGGCCTTGGCCTCCTTGCCAAACTGCACGTCCTGCAGGCTGCTGGCACCGGCCACGCTGGCCATGGCAGCGTCGCGGTCGATGGCCGAGAGCTTGAGGCCGAAGTTCCACACGCGGCGCAGGAAGCGGTAGCTGCCTTCCACCGCAGCGTCGTTCCACTCCAGCGTGGCTTCGGGCGGGGCGGTGAACATGGTGTACAGGCGGGCCGTGTCGGCGCCGTACTTCTCGATCAGGTCCTGCGGGTCCACGCCGTTGTTCTTGGACTTGGACATGGTGCCCACGCCCTCGTAGTCGATGGGTGTGCCCACGGGCAGCAGGCCGTCGCCGCTGGTGGCTTCGTTCTTGAGCTTGGCACCGATGATCTTGCCGCCTTCATCGAGCACATGCTCCACGTCGTGCGGCCAGAAGTAGTCCTTGCCGCCCTTGGCAGTGCGGCGGCTGTAAATGTGGTTGAGCACCATGCCCTGCGTGAGCAGCTTGGTAAAGGGCTCATCGACCTTGACCAGGCCCAGGTCGCGCATGACCTTGGTCCAGAAGCGGGCGTACAGCAGGTGCAGGATGGCGTGTTCGATACCACCGATGTACTGGTCCATCGGCATCCAGTAGTCGGCACCACCGGCCACCATGACGTCCGCATTCTTGGGGTCGCAGTACCGCATGAAGTACCACGAGCTGTCCACGAACGTGTCCATGGTGTCCGTCTCGCGGCGGGCAGCCTTGCCACACACGGGGCAGGTCACGCCCGCGTGGAAGCCTTCGTGCTTGTGCAGCGGGTTGCCCGAGCCGTCGGGGATGCAGTCTTGCGGCAGCACCACGGGCAGGTCTTTTTCGGGCACAGGCACGGCGCCGTGCTCGTCGCAGTGAATGATCGGGATCGGCGTGCCCCAGTAGCGCTGGCGGCTCACGCCCCAGTCGCGCAGGCGCCAGGTGGTCTTCTTCTCGCCCAGGCCCTTTTGCTCCAGTGCATGGGCCACGGCGTTCACGGCTTCCTTGTACGACAGGCCGCTGAAGCTGTCGGAGTTGATGGTGACGCCGCGCTGCTTGTCGCCGTACCAGTCGTTCCACTGGTGGTAGTCAAAGTGCTCGCCATCGACCAGCACAACCTGCTTGATCTCGATGCCGTACTTCAGGGCGAACGCGAAGTCGCGCTCGTCGTGGGCGGGCACGCCCATCACGGCGCCGTCGCCATAGCCCATCAGCACGTAGTTGCCGACCCAGACCTCGACCTTTTCGTCGGTGAGCGGGTGCGTGACGAACAGGCCCGTGGGCACGCCCTTTTTCTCTTGCGTGGCCAGCTCGGCTTCGGTGGTGCCGCCGCTCTTGCATTCTTCGATGAAGGCCTTGAGCGTAGGATTGGTCTTGGCGGCATGGGCGGCCAGCGGATGCTCGGGCGCCACGGCGCAGAAGGTCACGCCCATGATGGTGTCGGCGCGCGTGGTGAACACGTACATCTTGCCGTCGCCGATCAGCGCGCCGTCGTCGCCGGCAATGTCGTGCGTGAACGCAAAACGCACGCCTTCGCTCTTGCCGATCCAGTTTTCCTGCATCAGCTTCACACGCTCGGGCCAGCCGGGCAGCTTGTCGCCGGTCACAAAGCCCAGCAGCTCTTCGGCGTAGTCGGTGATCTTGAGGTAGTAGCCAGGGATTTCGCGCTTTTCCACGGTGGCGCCGGTGCGCCAGCCCTTGCCGTCAATCACCTGCTCGTTGGCCAGCACGGTCTGGTCCACGGGGTCCCAGTTCACGACCTGGGTCTTGCGGTAGGCAATGCCCTTGTCCAGCATCTTCAAAAACAGCCACTGGTTCCACTTGTAGTACTCGGGGTCGCAGGTGGCCACCTCGCGGCTCCAGTCGATGGCCAAGCCCATGGCCTGCATCTGCTTTTTCATGTACGCGATGTTTTCGTACGTCCACTTGGCCGGGGGCACGCCGTTCTTTAGCGCCGCGTTTTCGGCGGGCAGGCCGAAGGCGTCCCAGCCCATGGGCATCAAGACGTTGTGGCCGTTCATGCGCAGGTAGCGCGTGAGCATGTCGTTGATGGTGTAGTTGCGCACGTGGCCCATGTGCAGCTTGCCGCTGGGGTAGGGCAGCATGGAGCAGGCGTAGAACTTCTTCTTGCTCGTGTCTTCCGTCACGCGGTAGGCGTCGGTGGCGGTCCAGTGGTCGTGCGCCGCGCGTTCGACGTCTTGGGGAGAGTATTTGTCTTGCATGGGAGCTCGGGGGTGAGAGAAGAGTGCAGCCGCAGGGCCGCGCTGCAGGGATTTTAGGCGGTCAGGGACTGGCACCGGCGTGCCAGCAGCCGGGGTGGGTCAGCGGGACGGGGCTGGAGACGCAGGCGACACAGGATTCGCCGCAGGTTCGGCCACAAATCCGATGTGCTGCAGCCCAGCCAGGTGGGCCGCGCCCATGACTTCGACCACGCGGCCATAGGGCACGGCAGCGTCGGCGCGCAATTGCACCTCGGTGTCCGGGCGCTCGGCGCCAATGCGGCGCAGGCGCTCTGCCAGCGCGGTTTGTGACAAAGGCTGGTCATCCAGAAAGGCCTGCCCCGAGGCATCGACCACCAGCGTGACGAATTGCGGGGCCGTGCCGGCCGTGGCGCCTTCGGTGCGCGGCAGGTCCAGCCGGATGGAGCTGACCAGCAGCGGTGCCGTGAGGATGAAGATGACCACCAGCACCAGCATTACGTCCACCAGCGGCGTCATGTTGATGTCACTCATGGGCTGCGGCCCGGTGGTGCGTTCGAGTCGTCCGAAACTCATGCCCCCACGCTCCCCGCTGCGCGTGGTTCGCTGCCCCCCAAGGGGGCTGACCTGCCTTGGGGCGGCCCGGCGGCGGGTCGGCTCATGCCCCCACACTCCCCGCTGCGCGTGGTTCGCTGCTCCCCAAGGGGGCGGCCCCGCCTTGGAGCGGCCCGGCGGCGGGTTGGCTCGCATTGCTCAGGCCTTCTGTGGTGCCAGCCAAACTGTGGACGGGGGCCGTGTCGATGAGCAGCTCTCGCAGATCGCGCGCAAATCCTTCCAGGTCGGCCTCGATGCGGCCGATCAGGCGGCCAAACACGTTGTAGGCCAGCACGGCAGGGATGGCCACAGCCAGTCCGGCCGCCGTCATGACCAGGGCCTCGCCCACCGGGCCGGAAACGCGATCAATGGTGATCTGCCCCGCGCCTGCCATGGCGGTGAGCGCGTGGTAGATGCCCCACACGGTGCCCAGCAGCCCCACAAAGGGCGCCGTGGAGCCCACCGTGGCCAGCAGCACCTGGCCAAACTGCAGGCGTCCCAGCACATCGTGCAGGGCATCGCGCAGCACCCGCGTGAGCCGCTGCGACAGGCTGCCAGCCGTGGCCAGCGTGGACTGGGCCATGCTGTCGTGATTCGCTATCAAATTTGCAGCAACCACCAAAGGAAGCACTAGCGCATCCCGGTCAAAAGACTGCAAACGTTGCTGCGCGAGGGCCAGCGAGGGCGCCTGCCAGAACGCGGCCGTGCAGCGGGCCACGTCGGCACTGGCGCGGCGCATGAGCCGCAGCTTCCACACAATGACCACCCAGCTTGCCACCGACATGGCCAGCAAGACCAGTGCCGCGCTTTGCGTCACGGCATCGCCCTGGCGCCACCAGTGGAGCGCGTCCATGGGAGTCGGCGGATCAGTGCAAGCCCAGCACGTCGAACATGTCGAACATGCCAGTCTTGTGGGCCGCCAGAAAGCGCACAGCGCGCAAGGCGCCCTGCGCGTACGTGGCGCGGCTGGAGGACTTGTGCGTGACCTCGATGCGCTCGCCGATGCCCGCAAACAGCACGGTGTGGTCGCCCACGATGTCGCCACCACGGATAGCAGCAAACCCGATGCTGGAGGGGTCGCGCTCGCCCGTCACGCCTTCGCGGGCGTATACGGCGCAGTCCTTGAGGTCGCGGCCCAGGGCCTCGGCAATCACCTCGCCCATCTTGAGCGCGGTGCCCGAGGGTGCATCGACCTTGTGGCGGTGGTGGGCTTCGATGATTTCGATGTCGTACCCCGTGGCCATGGCCTTGGCGGCCATTTGCAGCAGCTTGAGCGTGACGTTCACACCCACGCTCATGTTGGGCGAGAACATGATGGCGGTGCGCTGTGCGTAGGCGTCGAGTTCGGCCTTTTGTGCATCGGTGAAACCGGTGGTGCCGATGACGGCCTTCACGCCCAGCTGGCTGCACACGGCCAGGTGGGCCAGCGTGCCCTCGGGGCGGGTGAAGTCAATGAGCACCTCGGCGTTCTCCAGGCCAGCCGCCACGTCGGCCGTGATGGCCACACCGCTGGCATAGCCCAGAAAGGCAGTGGCGTCCGAGCCGATGGCCGGGCTGGCGGCCACATCCAGTGCACCGGCCAGCACGCAGTCGTCGCTGGCGCGGATGGCCTCGATCAGCATGCGGCCCATGCGGCCCGAAGCCCCGGCGACGGCTACACGGAGGGGGGATGCCGCGGGAGCCGCAGGCGAAGAAGTCGCGGTCATGAAAAGATCCTGTTCATTGATAGGGCAGCCAGCGCACCGGGCTCACTGCCAGAGCCGCAAGGTTCAGCGCGCGGGCGCTTCAAGCGGCGGGTAACTGGTGGCGGCAGGCAATGTCGGCGGTGTGGCCGCTGCTGGCGCGGGGCGCTCCTTGACCGGGTACTTGGCCAGTTGCTCCGGCGTGGCCTCCAGCACCGGCACCTTGCCCTTGGCACCGTCGCGCGCACCCAGCGTGGCGACGAACTCGGTCTCGGTCGGCATTTCATCGCCTTCGGAGCGCTCCAGGGCATCGCCCTTGAAGAACACGGTCAGCTTGCGGGTCTGAATCTCTTCGCCAGGGCGTTTGAGCGTGAACACGTACTCCCAGCGGTCCGCATGGAACAGGCTGGTGACCAGCGGCGTCCCGAGAATCTCGCGCACTTGCTGGCGGCTCATGCCGGGCTGCAGGGCTTCAACCTGCTCGCGGGACACGAAATTGCCCTGCACCACGTCCACCCGGTAGGGCTTGACGATGTTGGCGATGCGGCTGCTGGCGCCATCCAGACTGCCGCAACCGGTCAGGGCGGCCATGCTGGCACCGATCAACACAACCAGGCCCAGACGGGCGCTGTAACGGGCTTGGACGGGCATGGGTAAAAGGCCAAAGGATATGATCGTCCCATTGTAGCGGCAGCCCCTCCAGACCCTGAGCCGGTTGCCCGCCCCCGAAAGAGCCAGCCATGACCAATATCGACGAACTCAAAAGCACGGGACTCAAGGCCACACTGCCCCGACTGAAGATTCTGGAGATTTTCCAGAAGGGCGCGCAGCGCCACATGACGGCCGAAGACGTGTTCCGCGTGCTGCTGGAAGAGCGCTCGGACATCGGCCTGGCCACCGTGTACCGGGTGCTCACACAGTTCGAGCAGGCTGGCATCCTGATCCGCAGCAATTTCGAGAGCGGCAAGGCGGTGTACGAGCTCAACGAAGGGCAACACCACGACCACTTCATCTGCACTTCGTGTGGCAAGGTGGAAGAGTTTTACGACCCCGAGATCGAAAAACGGCAGCATGCGGTGGCCAAGGCCAAGGGCTGGCTGGTGCAGGACCACACCATGGCGCTGTACGGGCAGTGCGCCGACTGCGCTAAGAAATGACTCCCCCCTGAGCCACCTTCGGCGTCTTCCCCCCAAGGGAGACGCTCCCGGCGCGGCGGCCCTTGCGCGGGAGCCCTGGTATGGGCCGCGCCAGTTTCGGTGGCCTGAGCGCCGCTAGCCGCCCGTATCGCGCTCCATGGCGCGGCGATGGCGTTCGACAAACTCTTGGTAGGTGTCGATGCCGCGCAGTTGCAGGATGGTGTTGCGCACGGCGGCCTCGACCAGCACGGCGATGTTGCGGCCGGCGACCACCTGGATCACGACCTTGAGCACCGGCACGCCCAACACGTCCTGCGTGAGCGGCTCGTAGGGCAGACGCTCGTAGTCACGCTCCAGCGTCTCCTTGCGCACCAGGTGCACGATGAGCTTGAGGCGCATCTTGCGGCGCACCGCCGTCTCGCCAAAGATGGCGCGGATATCGAGCAGGCCGATGCCGCGCACTTCCAGCAGGTTTTGCAGCAGCTCGGGGCACTTGCCCTCGATGGTCGTCTGGTTGATGCGGAACAAATCCACGGCATCGTCGGCCACCAGACCGTTGCCACGCGAGATCAGCTCCAGGCCCAGCTCGCTCTTTCCCAGGCCCGACTCGCCGGTGATCATCACGCCCAGGCCCAGAATATCCATGAACACACCGTGCATGGTGGTGCGGTCAGCGAAGTGCTTGGACAGGTAGGCGCGCAGCACGTCGATGACAAACGCCGACGACTCGTGCGTGGAAAACATCGGAATCTGCGCGCGCTCGCACATCGACACCAGCGCGTCGGGTGCAGTCTGGTTGTCGGCCAGCACCAGCACGGGGGGTTCCAGCGTCACGATACGGGCGATGCGGCGCTTGCAATCGTCAGGGGAGGCGTTGCTCAGGTACGCAATCTCGCGCTCGCCGAGGATCTGGACCCGGTACGGATGGATGTAGTTGAGATAGCCGACCAGGTCGGCGCCGGAACGCGCGGAGCGCACGGCCACTTCGTCAAAACGGCGCTCGGACGCTCCGAGACCTGCCACCCACTCCCACTTCAGGGGGCCGCGAAATTCCTCGAAAAGAACATCGGCGCTGACAACATTGGGCTTCACGGCAGGTCAGTCAGGGTGATCAGCGCAGGCGGCGGGGAAAGCACTCAGGCCGTTTGGGTGGATTGCCAGCCCGCGATCATGCCGTGCAGTTCGGCAGCATCAGCGCAGGCCTTGAGCTTTTCGCGCAAGGCAGAGTCGCTGAGCAACTCGGCAATCTCGGAGAGGATTTCCAGGTGCTTTTGCGTGGCCGCCTCGGGCACCAGCAAAAAGATCAGCAGACCCACCGGCAACTCGTCCGGCGCATCGAACCCAATGGGATTGAGCAACTGAAACACGGCCGCCATCGGGGCCTTGAGGCCTTTGATGCGCCCATGGGGAATGGCCACGCCATGACCGAGCCCGGTGGAGCCCAGGCGTTCGCGGGCAAACAGACTGTCGGTGATCAGCGCCCGAGAGAGGCCGTGCTGGCTCTCGAACAGCAGACCCGCTTCTTCAAAAGCACGCTTCTTGCTGGTGGCGTCCACGCTCACAAGCACTTGAGCGGAGGGCAGGATGGAGGCGAGTCGGTTCATGGTCAAGGGTAACAATTATGCACATATTGGCGAAAACCCTGAGCGCGGCGCATCAGGCAACAAAAAAACCGCCCGAGAGGGGCGGCTGCTGTGCCAGGCTCAGGGCTGGCGCATCAAGCGTGCAGTTCGCGCTTGGCGGCTTCGTGGTGGTGATCTTGCAAACGGTCCTTGTGGCGGACCACTTGGCGGTCCATCTTATCGACAAGTTCGTCCACAGCAGCATACAGGTCGGCGTGGGAGCTTTCGGCAAACAGGTCGCTGCCCTTGACGTGGATGTTGCATTCCGCTCGCTGTCTCTTTTCCTTTTCCTTTTGCTTCTCTACCGTCAGCAGTACCTTGACATCGACAACTTGGTCAAAATGGCGGGTGATCCGGTCCAGCTTGGTGGTGACGTAGTTGCGCAAGGCGGGAGTAACTTCGAGGTGGTGACCGCTGATCGTCAAGTTCATAAATAAGTCTCCTGTGGCTCTCGGTGGAAAAACGCCGTCCTGGATCAGAGGAGCGGCTCGGCGAACTTGGATGCATCTGTTGTTGACGTCGTGGGTTCACTATGCCCCTGCCCTCCCTGAAATGCAATCCCATACCGCCGCAGGCCGCTGGGTTATGCCCGGCAAGGTGCCAAGCACCCGAAAAGCGCGCACAATGGGCGGATTGAAGGGGCTGGCCAAAGTGCAGCGCAAACCCTTCCCTTGTCACCGTGCCGACGGCGCCGCGCCATGCAGCGTGAGGCGCCCCACCACCAGCATAGACAGCAGGCTGGCGCCGATGCCCACCAGCGCAGCCACCCAGTAGTTCTGTACCAGCCCCTGCGCATCGCGGCTGATCAGCACCCCTCCCACAAAAGACGCAACACCCATCGCCGCCGATTGCACGGAGGCGTTCAGCGTCATGAAGGTCCCCCGCAAAGGCGCGTGCGCCGCAGAGGCAATGATGGCCATGCCGGGAATCATGCGGCCACTGACAAAAGTGAACATCAGCGTGGACACCATCAACACGCCCCACAGCGGCAACCCCTGCACCAGCGTGATACCCAGGATGCAGGGAAGGCCTGCGAGGGCCAGCCACCGGAAGGTGGGCACCTTGCCATGCCGGTCTGTCATGCGCCCGAACAGCCGTGCCGTGAACAAGGTCACCACCCCGCCACACAGGTACACCAGCGGCACCTGATCGGCGCGCACACCCGCATTGGTCTGCATGTAAATGGTGATGTAGGGAATCACCGTAAAACCTGTAAACATCAGCAACGCCGAGAAAAGAAATGCCCACCGGTGGTTGCCATCCGCCAGCACCTGGGTGATACCGCTCAACACAGACCGCCCGTTGGCAGCCTGCACATGGCCCGCCATGGTCGGTAGCGTGCGGGCCGCCTGCACGGCCAGCACTCCCACCATGGCGGCAATGCCAATGAACGGCAGGTTCCAGCCCCCGTACTGCGCGAGGATCAGCCCCAGGGGCACGCCAGCCACCGTGGACACAGAAAACGACGTCATCACGATGCCCATGGCACGCCCTCGCCGCTCAAAGGGCACCACGTCCGCCACGATGGTCTGCGACAAGGCCGACAGCACGCCGCCAAAAGTCCCCGCGAGAATGCGTGCCACCATCAGCGTGCCGTACGTGGGCGCGAGGCCACAGGCCAGCGTCGCCAGCCCAAACAGGCCATAGAGCACCAGCAGAAGCCGCTTGCGACCGAAGCGATCGATGTAAGTCGAAGCCAGCAGGCCTGACGCCCCCGCCGACAGCGTGTAGGCAGACACCAGCAAACCAAACTGCGCGTCGGTGATCTCAAACAGCTGCGTGAGCTGCGGGCCCAGCGGCATCATGATCATGAAATCCAGGATGTGGGTGAACTGGATGCCTGCCAGCGTCAGCAGCAGCCACAGTTCGCGGCGGGGAGAAAGCTCAGGCGTAGAAGAAGACACAGCAGACGGCCGCAGGGGCCCAGGCAGGTTCAGGGCCGCCCAGTGTGCCGCATGCCCGCCCGGGACACACCCTTCTCGGCGCATTCCCCGCGGAAACCGCCGCCCTTCAGAGCGGCGCGTAAAATCCACCGGTTGCGTCCAGGCCTCCCCTGCCGCGCGCCCCTTTCCCCTACGTTCTTCGGACTGCCCGCAGCGGACACCCACCGCCCACACCGACACCATGACCCAGCCCAGCTCCACCGCCCTGCACACTTCGGCCCTGACTTCGCTGCCCCTGCTGGCACGCGGCAAGGTGCGTGACAACTACGCCGTGGGCGATGACCGCATCCTGATGGTGGCCAGCGACCGCCTGTCGGCCTTCGACGTCATCATGGGCGAGCCTATCCCCGGCAAGGGCGAGCTGCTCACCCAAATGGCCCTGTTCTGGTTCGACAAGCTCGGCCACATCTGCCCCAATCACCTCACAGGCGACGCACCCGAGAGCGTGGTCAGCCCCGAGGAAGCCCCTCAAATCCGTGGCCGCTCGATGCTGGTGAAGCGCCTCCAACCCATCCCGGTCGAAGCCGTGGTGCGCGGCTACCTGGCTGGCAGCGGCTGGAAGGAATACCAGGAATCGCGCTCGGTCTGTGGCGTGCCCCTGCCCGACGGCCTGACCAACGCCGCCAAGCTGCCCGAACCCATCTACACGCCCGCCGCCAAGGCCGCCATGGGCGAGCACGATGAGAACATCACCTTCGAGCGCACGGTGGAGATGATTGGCCTGGACCTGGCCACCCGCATCCGCGATCTGAGCATTGCCATCTATAAAGCCGCGGCCGACATCGCGCTCACCAAGGGCATGATCATTGCCGACACGAAATTCGAGTTTGGCCTGGCCCCTGACGGCACGCTGGTGCTGATGGACGAGGTGCTGACCCCCGACAGCTCCCGCTACTGGCCAGTGGAGGGCTACGCTGAAGCCCTGGCCAAGGGGGAGAACCCGCCCAGCTACGACAAACAGTTTGTGCGCGACTGGCTGGAGCAGGCCCAGGTCAACGGCAAGCCCTGGGACAAGACCCCCCCATCGCCCCGCCTGCCCCAGGCGGTGATTGAAAAGACGGCGGCGAAGTACCGTGAGGCCCTGGAGCGGCTGACATCGGCATAGATCTGCTGTGGGAGTGGCACCCGCCAAAAGCCCCTTTGAAGCCTAGCCCGGCGGCGTTTCGACGGCTTCAAAACGCAGCAATTGCTCGCCTTCAGCCCCCCGTAGCAATAGCTGCGAGCCGACCTGGCGAAAGCCCCGCACCGCCAGCAGCGCCTCAAAATACTGGGTCTCTAGCCCACTGCTTTGCAGGCACAAGCTGATGTTGGACACGAGCTGCCCCATGCGTAGGTGTCCGCTCTGAGGTTGCAACTCATAGTCGGCGAGAAAGCGGTTGCAGCCGCCCGAGCCTGCCACCCGCGGCTCATCTGCCTGGAAAACCAGATGGGGCACCGACACACCATCGGCAGGGCGGGATAGGGCCTCCCCAGCCATTTCGACGAGCCGCCAATGGGTCAGCAGCAGGGGCACAGACGCCTCCACAGTGGCAGCCAGCGGCAGCAGCCGCTGCATTTGAACATCAACATGGCGGTAGGCCGCGTCCTGCGGCACTGGGTAGCGCCCGTCGCTGGCCAGAAGCAACCGCCCCTCCAAGGTGACGGCGGTTCGCACCTCATAACGCCCCTTGGGCACAAACCGCGCAGAGGGGTAGGGAATCCACAGCGCGTAAGGGGGCTGACCTGCAGGTTGGCGGCGCTGCCGCCCCAAAACGACGGGCGGCTGGTCTGGCTGGGTCACATCCAGCAAAGTGGCCTCAAAAACAGCCTCGGGCGGCAGCATGACACGCTCTCGCGAAAGCGCCACCCCCGTAACCACGGCGTCTGGAGCAGGGGGACGCGTCACGCAACCAGTCACCCCCAGTATCCACACCAAAACGCCGCCATAGAGCCCGCGGCGTAGGCAGCCTAGACGTAACCCATTGCGCCAGGGTGGCAATTGGATGGAGAGCGCCTGCGTCGCGCCGTTCACCACTGCAACCTCTTGAGCCCTCAGCTCAGCACCACACTCGACAACCGCCGGCGGTAGGTGGCCACCACCGGGTCTTCGGGGGGGATCTGGCCCTCGGCGACCTTGGGCTTGGGCGCCTCGATCAGTTCGAGGATGGCGACGTAGGTCTTTCGGGCGATCTCTTCGCTCCACGCCTTGTCGCGCATGAGGATTTCGAGCAGCTCGTCCATGGCGTCGGTCCAGCGCTGCTGGGAGATGAGCCAGCGGGCGCGGGCATAGCGGGTGTCGAAATCCCGCTTGTTCGCGGCGATTTTTGCCTCAAATTCGGCCTCAGCGCTAGCGTCATATGCGCCAGACGCTACAAAATCAAGAGCATCCATCCAGGTCTTGAGGGCCCCCAGCTTGCGCGACATGGCGGCCTTGGCAATCACGGGAGCAAAAGCCACCTTGGCATCGTCCTCGCGCCCCAGCTGCAGCAGCAGCTTGACGTAGTCAAAGCGCGCGTCATCGTTGGCGGGGTCGGTCACGACGGCATGCTGCAGCTTCTCCAATGCGGTGCCGGTATCGCCTCCGGCGAGAGCTTCCTGCGCCTCTTCTTCCTCGGCCTCGGCCACCATCTCTTCAGCGGTGGGGACGTGCTTGTCGAGGAAGGCGCGCACCTGGCCTTCGGGCAAGGCGCCCATGAAACCATCGACAGGCTGACCGTTCATCAGCAGCACGCAGGTAGGAATGCTGCGGATTCCGAACATGCCCGCCAGCTGCTGTTCCTGGTCGGAGTCGATCTTGGCGAGCTTGAAGCGGCCCGCGTATTCCGTCTCCAGCTTCTCCAGCACCGGCCCCAGGGACTTGCAGGGGCCACACCAGGGCGCCCAGAAGTCCACCAGCACGGGCACGTTCATCGAGGCGGCAACCACCTCGGCTTCAAAGTTCTCTACGGTGACGTCAATCATGATGGTGTGGGGCCCGAGGCCTATGGAGCGGTTTGCGCGCTATTTTGGCCCATCGAAACAGCCCCACACCCGCCAGGGAGGCGCAAAAAGTAAAATCGCGGGTTCTACCTACAGCGGCTGGGCAGGCAAGGCCTGCCGGCCAGCACCTTCCACACCATGAAACCCATCCAGATCGGCGTGGTCATGGGTTCCAGCAGCGACTGGGACACCATGCAGCATGCAGTGCAAATCCTTGAACAGTTCGGCATCGCGCACGAGGCCCGCGTGGTGTCTGCCCACCGCATGCCCGACGACATGTTTGCCTACGCCGAGGCCGCCGCCGGCCGGGGGCTGAAGGCCATCATCGCCGGGGCCGGCGGTGCTGCCCACCTGCCCGGCATGATCGCCGCCAAGACCACCGTGCCCGTGCTGGGTGTGCCCGTGGCCAGCCGCCACCTGCAAGGCGTGGATTCGCTGCACTCCATCGTACAAATGCCCAAAGGCATCCCCGTGGCGACGTTTGCCATCGGCACCGCCGGTGCGGCCAACGCCGCCCTGTTTGCCGTGGCCCTGCTGGCCAATGAGAGCCCCGAGCTGCGCCAGCGCCTGGAAGCCTTCCGCGTCGAGCAGACGGAAGTGGCCCGCAACATGACCCTGCCGCCCGCTGCATGAGCGCCGCCATGCAACCCTTGCTCCCCGGATCGACGTTGGGTGTTCTGGGTGGCGGCCAGCTGGGCCGCATGTTCGTCCACCAGGCCCAGGCCATGGGCTACTTCACGGCTGTGCTCGATGCCGACCCCACCAGCCCTGCCGGGCTGGTGAGCCACCACCACATCCAGACAGGTTACGAAGACCCGCAGGGCCTCGCGGAGCTGGCCCGCCTGTCGGATGCGGTGACCACCGAGTTCGAGAACATACCTGCTGCTGCACTGGCCACCCTGGCCACGCAACGCCCCGTGTCGCCCGCCGCCAGCGCTGTGTCGGTGGCGCAGGACCGTGCACGCGAGAAGGCGCACTTTGTGGCCTGCGGTGTGCCCTGCGCGCCCTATGCCGTGATCGAAACCGCAGAGCAACTGGCCGCCGTATCCCCCCACCTTTTGCCCGGCATCCTCAAGACGGCCCGCATGGGCTACGACGGCAAGGGCCAGGTGCGCGTGAAGACGCCCGCCGATCTGGCCACCGCCTGGGATTCGGTCGGCCAAGTGGCCTGCGTGCTGGAGAAGATGCTGCCGCTGCAGCTGGAATGCTCCGTCATCGTGGCGCGTGGTGCCGATGGGACGATGGTGCACCTGCCGGTGCAGCGCAACCTGCACCGCGACGGCATCCTGGCCGTGACCGAGGTTTATGAAGGAAATCTGCCGCAAGCGCTAGTGGATCAAGCGGTAGCCGCTGCAAAATCTGTAGCAAAAGGCCTGCAGTATGTGGGCGTGCTTTGCGTGGAGTTCTTCGTGCTGCAGGACGGCAGCCTGGTGGTCAACGAGATCGCACCGCGCCCACACAACAGCGGTCACTACAGCCAGAACGCCTGCGATGTGTCGCAGTTCGAGCTGCAGGTGCGCACCATGGCCCGCCTGCCGCTGACGCAGCCGCGCCAGCACAGCGCTGCCGTCATGCTGAACCTGCTCGGCGACCTGTGGTTTGCCCACGGCGACGCGGCGCAGACCCCGCCCTGGGCCCAGGTACTGGCCCTGCCCGGCACCCACCTGCACCTGTATGGCAAGCGCGACGCCAAGCGCGGCCGCAAGATGGGGCACCTGAACATCACCGCCGCCACCCCCGAGGCTGCGCGCGCCACGGCCCTGCAGGCCGCAGCGCTGCTGGGCATCGAGCCCTTCTGAGCCAGGCTGTTTCCATGATTCTCGACGGCAACGACCCCCAGGCCATCGCCACCGCTGCACGCGCAGTGCGCAGCGGCGCCCTGCTGGGTCTCCCCACCGAAACGGTGTATGGCCTCGCGGCCGATGCCAGCAGCGATACCGCCGTGGCGCAGATCTTCGCGGCCAAGGGGCGGCCCAGCGACCACCCGCTGATCGTGCACGTGGCCAATGCCGAGGGCATTGCGCATTTCGCCAGTGAAGTGCCCGGCTTTGCACAAAAGCTCGTGGATGCCTTCTGGCCCGGCCCGCTCACGCTCATCCTGCCGCGCCTGCCCGGCGTAGCCACCGCCGCCACCGGCGGGCAGGACAGCGTGGGATTGCGCTGCCCCGCGCACCCCGTGGCCCACGCCCTGCTGGTGGCCTGCGCAGCCGCTGGCGACAGCAATGGGGCCGGCGGCTCACCCGTGTGGGGCGTTGCAGCCCCCAGTGCCAACCGTTTTGGCCGCGTGAGCCCCACCACCGCCCAGCATGTGCAGGACGAGCTGGGCGCCGACCTGCTGGTGCTGGACGGCGGGCCCTGCGATGTGGGCATTGAAAGCACCATCGTGGACTGCACGCGCGGTGTGCCTGTGCTGCTGCGGCCCGGCGCCATCACCCGGGCGCAGATTGCGGCCGCTTGCGGCATGGCCCCGCTGTCCAAGGAAGACCTCCCCACGGCCACACCCCGCGCCTCGGGCACGCTGGAGGCCCACTATGCCCCCAGCGCCAAGGTGCGGCTGATGGACGCGAAGGCGCTGCAGACCAGCCTGGACCTGCTGGGTACCGATGCCGCCCACATTGCGATCTATGCCCGCGCTGCGTTGCGCAGTCGGTCCTCCAAGCTGGTCATGCGGCGCATGCCCGATGACGCGGCTGCCACGGCGCAGCAGCTGTTCGCCGTGCTGCGCGGTTTTGACGACGAGGGCGTGAAGCTGATCTGGATCGAGACCCCGCCGGCGAGCCCCGACTGGGAGGGCGTGCGCGACCGCCTGCAGCGCGCCTCCGCCGCCTGACCCGGCACGATGGCGCCGCTTTACATCCGTTGACTTTGCGTCGTTAAACTACCCCCCACTTTTCTGGAGAAATACATGGCAGCAAATTGGATGCGCCGCACCATCATGGTCGCCGCATGTGCGTCGGCCGCGTTGCTCGCGGCCTGCGGTTCCAGCACCACCGAATCGGCCATCTCGCCCCAGCGCTTTATTGCGTTCGGCGACGCCATGAACGATGTGGGGCAAAACGGCTCGCGTTACACCGTCAATGACGGCAGCGTCAACAACTGGACCCTGCAACTGGTGGCCAACTACGGCAAGTCGCTCGCCCCGGTCTCCGCAGGCGGCCTGAGCTACGCCACTGGCAACGCCCGCGTCAGCGCCAAGCCCGACGCCGCAGGCAATGCCAGCACCCGGACCGTCACCGAACAAATCGATACCTTTCTGGCCAGCGGCAGCTTTGCGGCCACCGACGTGGTGATCGTGAGCGGCGGTATCAGCGACGTGATCGCCGGCATGGCCGCTGTGAACGCAGGCACCCAGACCCAGGACGCCATGGTGGCCGCCGCCCGCAAGGCTGGGGAGGACCTGGCTGCACAGGTGCGCCGCCTGGTGACGGCGGGCGCCAAGTATGTGGTGGTGACCGGCACCTACGACCTGAGCAAGACCCCCTGGGCCAAGACCATTGGCCGCGAAGCCCTGCTGAGCAACGCCAGCAGCCGCTTCAACGAAGGCCTGCTGGTGGGCATCGTGGACCTGGGCGCCAACGTGCTGTACGTGGACTCTGCCTATTACGTGAACCTGTACACCAGCGTGCCTGGCAACTATGGTTTCAACAACTCCACGGCGGCAGTGTGTACGTCGGTGGACGCGACCAACGGCATTGGCATTGGCGCAGGCCAGGTCAACTCGGCCCTGTGCACGTCGTCCACGCTGCTGTCGGGTGCCAATGCCACCTCGTTCGTGTTTGCTGACACCGTGTACCTCACGCCGTCGGCCCAGCGCCAGTTTGGCACCTACGCCTACGACCGCCTGCGCGCGCGCTGGTAAGACGGAGCGCTGCAGGCGCCCCGAAACAAGAAGGCCGCCCCAAGGGCGGCCTTTTTTTGTGGGCGGCTGGTCTGCCACCTTGTGCGGATCAGAACCGATACACCACGCCCAATGCCACCACGTTGGGGTTGAGCTTGACGTCAATGGTCTGTCCTGTGGACAGGGTGTTGCGGGTCTTCACAAAAGTCTTGTAGTACGCCACGTCCAGCGACCACTGGTCGTTGAGCGCAATGCTCACCCCCACCTGAGGCGTGAGGCCAAACCGCGATTCAGCGCTCAGCGTAGTGGGACGGGAGGGACTGCCACCGGTCAGACCGGTCAGCGCGGCGGTCCCCCGCTCCTTGAAGAACTTGGCGTAGGTCACGCCCAGGCCCACGTAGGGGCGCACCCGCGCATTGGCCTCCAGAAAGCGGTACTGCGCGAACACGGTCATGGGCAGCACCTTGACCTCGCCAATCTTGCCCACGCCGCCGATGGCTCCGGCGCCCATGATGTTGTGCTTGAAAGGCAGTGCCAGGGGCACGTCCACCGCCCAGTGGTCGGTGAGCATGTAGGTGATACCGCCAGCCAACTGCGTGTCGGCATGCACGTCCACCTTGGTGCCCGTGAAGCTGGGCGCCGACAGGTCGCCACTGGTGACCTGGGGCGCGATTTGCGTGGCGCCCGCGCGCACCAGCCAGCTGCCTGCGGTTTGCGCCTGGGCACCGCCGGACAGGGTGAGCGCCAGTGCGGCCACAACGCCAGCCAGGGAAGGGGTGATGGTTTTGTTTTGCATGGTGTTTGAACCCTTCAACAGCCGATTACAGCCAACCCGCACGGGCCAGCGAACGCGAGACCAACTGGCTGACCAGCTGGTGGCCATACGGCGTGGGGTGGAAGCTGTCGGAGAACGCATAGGTCTTCCACCAGTCCGCGCCGCCCGTGGCGCCTGCGGGCGGCGTCTGTGCCGACAAAGCTGCCGCTGTGCACGTGGGGAAGGTATAGGTGGGCAGGCCGTCAGCACCTTGGCCGGTGATGGGGCACGCGGTGTTCTTGGCATTGGTCAGCCCGAACTGCGCGGGGTTGGCCACCTGGTCGTTGAACGAGGTGTAGAAGTCCACCACCACCACCTTGCTGTTGCCCGCAAAACGTTTGGCCAGTTGGGCGTTGAAGGCTTCAAGCCAGGCCTTGAGCAGCCCCTGCACTTGCGCGCTGGCGGCGGCGCCGGCCGACGCCGTGATGCCGCCGAGCACCTGTTGCAGACGCGGCGTCTTGTCGATGGCGGGCATGTTGAGCACCGCCACACGCTGCGCGCCCTTGCTCAAGGCATTGGCTTCGATCGCGTCGTGGAACTTGTCGGCCAGCGCCACCATGTAGGCGCCGCCCACCTGGGCCTGGCCCGTGGCACCGCCCGCCAGGCCGGCGTTCACCGTGGCCGCAGGCAGCAAGGTGGATAGGAGGGCACCGAAGGCCTTGCCGCCATCCTTGGAGGCCGACAGGTAGGCACCGATGAGGTCCGCAGCGTCGTTGCCGCCACCGTCGATCAGCAACAGGTCCCCCGCGCTGAAGCCGTCAGCCCCTGCATCGGTCAGTTGCTTGACGATGGAGACAGGCGACGCAGGCGCCGTGAAGTTGTTGATGCGCCCGCCGCCAATGGCGTAGTTAGTACAACCCGCCGCGCTGTTGAAAGCGCTGCCGGTGGATACATAGCGGGGACAGAGCGTGTTTGCGTAGCTGCTGGCCACCAGTTCGGGCCAGATGGGTGTGGACGCTGGGCCTGTGGGCGCACTGCCCTGCACCGTGAACTTGAAGCCAAACGTGCCGCTGTCGGCAATGCTGTCACCCATGACCTTGACCGTCTTGATGGGCGCCACTGGCGAGGTGTCGGCACCGCCGCCCCCACACGCCACCAGCAGCGATGCTGCCGCCAGAGAAACCCACAAAGCCTTGCGCTGAAAAACCATCGGTATCACTCCTGTTATCGTAAAAATAGAACGACCGTGCTATTCCTCGCAAATCATATTCGCCAACAAAAAAAAGCCCCACCGGGTAAACACCGGTGGGGCTTAGGTGGCGGGTTCTAAAAGTCTGTGGGGCCCGTTCAGCGCTTCACATAGGCATCACGGCTGTCATTTGACGGTGTCGAACACGGCCTTGGCCTGCGCATGGCAGAACGGCGGCTCGTAGGTGCCGTGGTAGCTGCCGTAGTAGGTGGCAAAGGCTGCCGAGTTAGGGTCGGTGGGCGCCTTGCCGCCAGGGCCGTAGGTGGCCTGGATGGCAGCGTCCACATCGACTGTGTTGACGTTCGTCACACCCCGGCTGTCAAAGTCGGCTTTCATGACGGCCATGTGGACGGCTGGGGGTACCGTGGGGTCGCCAGCACCGCCACACAGCATCACACGCGCCTTGGGGGTCCAGCCCAGCAGGTCGTTCTTTTTGGCGGCCAGGTACAGCGGGTGGGTGGTGCTGGTCTGGGAGCCGGTGATGAACGCCGACTGGAACAGCGCGTCACGCGCCTGGTTGGGCGTGCCCGAGGGCAGCGTGCCCGTGGTCACCAGGGTGGTGTAGTTGAGCGTGGGGTTGGGCAGCAGGTTCTCGATGTAGCCGGAGTACGGCGCCTTGAACACATCCTTCACGTCGGTATAGACGTTGCCATAGACCTTCTGCCAGGCCGTGACAAGGTAGGGCACAAAGAACTGCACGCCCGCGATCGCGTCCGGAATGCGCAGCGAGCCCGACAGGTTGTAGGGGCCTGCCAGGTGCGCGCCTGCGACCACATTGAATTCGTTGCCGTAGTCCCGCTCGGCTGCGCGCTGCGCCGCCATGGACGAGTGGCCGCCCTGCGAGTACCCGGTGAACATCACCTTGCCCGACAGCGTGGCACCCACCGTGCCTGCCGCATTGCGTGCAGCACGCACCGAGTCGATGACCGAGGTGGCTTCTGAATCCGCATGCAGGTAGGGGTGATAGCTGTAGCCCGACTTGGCAAAGCCCAGGTAGTCGGTGGCTACCACGGCATAGCCCTGCGCAGCGTACATGGCGGCCAGCAGGAAGGTTTCGCTGTCCTGCGGGTTGGCCAGGGTGCGGGGCTTTTGCACATCGGTGCCCTTGGCATAGGCCACCAGCGGCGCTGCGGTGGTGCAGGCGCCGGCCGGCACCAGCATCACGCCCGAGGCGTTGGTGTTTTCGCCGCTCTTGGCACCCACGGTCGCATAGTTCAGCGACACCACCTTCACATCGCACTTGGCCTTGCCGCTGATCGCCTGCAGGCCGCTGCTGGCCGTGGCCGCGTCGATCTGCGCCACGGTGAGCGTCGTGAGCGTGGCGGGGGGGTCAATCAGTGCGCCGCGCGCCGGGTCGTCAGAGCCACCGCAGGCGACAAGCAGGACCGTTGCAGCGGCCACACAGGTAAGGCGGAAATAGGTCATGGATGGATACCTCGGTCAGTGAAGAACGACGCATCGTGCGCGCACCTGCGCTGCAGCATCCATAGGGGATAACGCGGGAGGACGGGCGCCGCCAGACACCTAGGCGACAGCGCGAGCAGGCCTGTTAGACCAGTCAGTCAGGACGGCGTACGCCGTACAAAACCTTCATGCCCAGGATGGTGCCCGCGAGGGCTAGGGTGATGGCATTGGCCACCACGATGGGCCAGGCCGCCAGCGCCAGGCCGTAGGCCAGCCACAGCGCGACCCCCACGGTAAAGACGCTGTACATGCCCAGCGAGATACCGCTCACGTCCCGCGTGCGAAAGGTGTGCAGGGCCTGCGGCACAAAGCTGCAGGTGGTCAGGCAGGCGGCCAGGTAGCCGATCAGTTCATGGAGTTGCATGGTGGGGAAAACGCAGGGCAGCAGCGATTATTCACTGCTCGCGCGCCGTCCAGTCGATGAGGCTGTCGAGCACGGGCCGCGCTGCCCCTGCATTGGCGTGGTTGACCACCGCCACCAGCACATAGCGGCGCCCGCTGGCGGCATGCACATAGCCTGCAACGGCCATCACGTCGCGCAGGCTGCCCGTCTTGAGGTGGGCGGTGCCAGCACGGCTCTGGCTGCGGCGCAGCGTGCCGTCCACGCCCGTGATCGGCAGCGACGCCACCAGCTCGGGCATCATGGGCGATACCCAGGCCACCTGCAGCATGCGGGCCAGGGCCTGTGCGGTCAGGCGTGCGTCGCGGCTGAGCCCGGCGCCGTTGTCCACCTGCGGCAGGTCGGCATCGCCCATGCGGGCCTGCCACCACTGGCGCAGCACCTCGCGGGCGCCGTCGAATGTGGCCACGCCATTTTTTTGCAGCGCCAGGGTCAGAAAGACCTGCTGCGCCATCACGTTGTTGCTGTACTTGTTCACGTCGCGCACTACCTCGGCCAGTGCAGGGGACGGGACCACAAACGCGGGCTTGAGGCCCGGGGGCACCTTGCCGTCGCGCACGCTGCCCGTGAGCTTGCCGCCCAGTTCGCGCCACATGCCCTCCACCGCCCGCGCCGCAAAGCCGCGCGGGTCGGCCGCAGCCACCGGCCACACGCGCTCGCCACACGCAGCGGGGTACACGCCCTGAAAAGACACCTTGGAGGGGTCCGACAGCTCCGCCCGCAACGCAGTGCGCCAGTCGCCACAGTCGGCGCCCGGCGCCGCCAGCGCCACGGTGGGCTGGCGCTGCATCCCGGCCAGGGGCGGGTCGTACTGGACGCGCGCCAGGCCGGCGGCCGCATCGGGCACAAAGGTCATCACCGACGATTTGTAGTTGAGCAGCAGGGCGTCCGGTGAGGCGTTGTAGGGCCGCAGCGGCTCGCCATCAAACCGTGCCGGGTCCTGGTCCGGCACGTCGAACGCCGTGCGGTCCAGCACGATATCGCCCACGATGACCTGGATGCCCTGGCCCTGCAGCCGCCGCATCAGCAGCCACAACCGCTCCATGACCAGCTTGGGGTCGCCCTGGCCCTGGATGTAGACATTGCCCCGCAGGCTGCCGTCCTGCACCGTGCCTTGCACATACACCGGCGTGTTCCATACATAGGCAGGGCCCAGCTGCTCCAGCGCTGCATAGGTGGTCACCAGCTTCATCACCGACGCGGGGTTCACAGGCACCTGGGCACGGTGTGCAAGGCGCGGGCTGGCCTTGCCGGCAGCTTGCGCGTCCACCACCACCACCGACAAGGACTCGCGCGGCAGCTTGGCGCGCGCCAGGGCGGCCTCCACCTCGGGCGGCAGCGAGCCAGCAGGCGGCCCGCCCGTCTGCGCCCCCGCCAGGCCCGCCCCGCCTGCAGCCACTAGCCACGCAGCCGCACAACCCACCACACCACGCAGCACACGGCGGCGCCAAAGAGCAGAAACAGACAACATGGCGGGGAGTCTATCGCCCGCGCACCCGCACCAGGCCCCGCGCCAGCAAGGCATGCGGCGGGCGCCGATAATCGCGCGATGCGTTTTTCTCCCCGCACCATCGGCCTGCTGGCGGCCGTGGTCACCGTCACCATCTGGACGGGCTTCATCATCATCGCCCGCGCCTCGGCCCAGCGCACGCTCACCCCGTTCGACATCGCACTGCTGCGCATCGTGGGCGCCAGCCTGGTGCTGCTGCCCTGGGGCTGGTGGATGGTGCGACGGCGCCAGACGGCATTGGGGGCCTCGGCACCGCCGTGCAGCCTGGCGGGTATCTCCCCCTTGCCCTTGCGCACCACGGCGCTGCTGGGCAGCTTTGGCGGGCTGCTGTACGCACTGCTGGCCTATTCAGGGTTCTTCCATGCACCGGCCACCCATGCGGCGGTGCTCATGCCGGGCAGCTTGCCGCTGTGGACGGCGCTGCTGGCCGCCTGGTTGCTGCGCGACCACATCACGCCGCTGCGCGCTGCAGGCCTGGCGCTGATCGTGGCGGGCGACCTGCTGGTGGGTGGGCGCAGCCTGCTGGCGGCGTTTTCGGGCGGGGACGTCTGGAAGGGCGACCTGCTGTTCATGCTGGCAGCGTCGTCCTGGGCCACCTACAGCGTGCTGGCGCGGCGCCACGCGGTCGATGCGGTGCAGGCCACCATCGCCATCACCGCGTTTGCCTGCGTGGTGTACCTGCCCAGCTATGCGCTGCTGGTCTGGCTGGGCGCGGTCACCAGCCACCTGGCCCAGGCGCCATGGAGCGAGATTGCGTTCCAGATGCTGTTCCAGGGTGGTGGCTCCGTGGTGGTCTCCGGCATTGGCTTCACGCGCATGATCCAGCACTACGGCCCCGTGCGCTCGACCATGATCACGGCGCTGGTGCCCGGTCTGTCCGCCATGGGGGCGGTGATTTTCCTGGACGAGCCGATGCACTGGAATCTGGTGGCCGGCCTGCTGCTGGTCACCGCCGGTATCCTCCTGGGCGTGCTGCGCAAAAGCCAGGCCCCGTCCACCCCAGCCACAGCCACCTCCTGAGCGCCTGCTCGCCGACCGCGCCACCCAAGATCTTCCGACCCTGCCCATGAATCTGCTCGCCTTTGACACCAGCACCGACACCCTCTCCATCGCCGTGCAGCATGGCGATGGGGTCTGGCAGCACCAGGGGCCGGGGGGCGCACAGGCCTCGGCGGCGCTGATCCCCGCCGTGCGTGCGCTGATGGCGCAGGCGGGCCTGACTTTCGACATGCTGGATGCGGTGGTGTTCGGGCGCGGCCCCGGCTCTTTCACCGGACTGCGCACCGCCTGCGCCGTGGCCCAGGGGCTGGCCTTTGGCGCCAAGGGCGGTCAGGGCGTGCCGGTATTGCCCGTGGACACCCTGCTGGCCGTGGCGGAGGAAGCACGCCAGCAACACGGCTGTACCCACGTGGTGGCGGTGCTGGATGCCCGCATGGACGAGGTCTACCACGCGCGTTGCGAATGGTTGCCCGCCGAAGCCCGCTGGCAGGCAGACGAAGACTTTGGCCTGGGGGCGCCCGAGTCGGTGCAGCCGCCCGATGGCTGGACGGTAGCCGGCAATGCCCGCGCAGCCTATGGCGACCGGCTGGCACCGACCGCCACGCACATCACTGCTTTACCCACCGCCACGGCCCTGCTGCGCCTGGCGCCCGCGCTGATTGCCGCGGGCCATGCCGTGGCCGCTGGTGACGCCCTGCCGCGCTATATCCGCGATAAAGTGGCGCAAACCACCGCTGAACGCGCCGCACTGCGCGCCGCCCAGGCGGCTGTGGCGCCCTGAAAAAAGGGTGAACGAATCCAGCATGAGCGCACTGCCTACCTCCTCCACATCGCCGTCCGATGCCAGCCAAAACCGCCCCGAGGCGCGCTTTGAGGCCCTGACCCTGGCCCGGCTCGATGCCGTGCTGGCCGTGGAGCAGCGCGCCTATTCGCACCCCTGGACACGTGGCAACTTCACGGACGCCATGGCGTCTGGCTACGAGACGCAGCTCCTGATGGCAGACGACCATCTGCTGGGCTACTTTGTGGCCATGATGGGGGTGGATGAGGTGCACCTGCTCAACATCACCGTCACCCCCGAATACCAGCGCCAGGGCTGGGCCCGCGTGCTGCTGGACGCCCTGGCCTTGTGGTCACGCGGGCGCGGTGCACAATGGCTGTGGTTGGAGGTGCGGGCGAGCAACCTACGCGCCCAGCAGATCTACCAGACCCACGGATTCCGCCGCGTGGGCGACCGCAAGCGTTACTACCCCGCAGCACACGGACAGCGCGAAGATGCCGTGGTCATGAGCCTGGCGCTCTGACCCCGCACCGCACCCCGTACCTGCTGAAACACCGATGGCCTGTTTTCTTTCCGTATGAGCCTCCACCTCGATGCGCGCCAGCGCGCCATGCTGCAAGAAATGGGCGTCACCGTGTGGGGCCCATCCCCCGCCCAGGAGGCCATCGCCCAGCCCCCGGCAACCGCCTCTGCGGCTCCTGCGGCCGTGGCAGCACCTGCCATGGCGCCGCCGCGCGCACAAACACAGACACCGTCCCCTGCGCTCGCCGAGCGCCCCCCAGCGCCCCCAGCCCACACCACCAGCCGCAGCGCACCGCCCGCTCCTGCACCGGCCACCACAGGCACGGCCACGCCCGCCCTGCGCCTGCACCCGGCACAGGCGCTCTACCCCACCGCCGACCCGGCACACACGCCCGCCGGGCTGGGCCGGGGCTGGCTCATCGTGGCCGAGAGCATGACGCCCGCCGAGCCCCTGGGTGGCGATGCGGGCCGCCTGCTCGACAACATGCTGCGGGCCATGCAATTGCACCGGCACCCGCGCGTGTTCCTGGCCGTGCTGGAACGGTCTGCGCCCGGCACGGAAGCCAGCGCCGATATCCCGGCCACCCTTGCCGACACCGTGGCCCACCTGCAGCCCGCCATGGTGCTGGTGCTGGGCCATGTGGCGGCACGCGCGGCGCTGGGCCGCACCGAGCCCCTGGGCCGCCTGCGCGCAGGTCCGCATGTGCTGGCCGGGTGCCCGGCGGTGGTGACCTACGACCCCGCCTTTTTGCTGCGCTCGCAGGACAACAAGGCCGCCGCCTGGGCCGACCTGTGCCGGGCGCTGGCCATGGTGCGCAGTGCCGAGGCCGAGGGCTGAGAGCCTGTTGGCAGGGCCCCAGCCCCCTTCCATGCCCCCCGCCGGACCGGCGAGATCATCGCCCGGTGCCATAATCCGCCGCTTGCCTAATTTTTACGGAGACAGCTCCTTGGAAACCTACCCGAGTTGGTAGCTTTCAGCTCCCGGCGCATTTGACTGCTGTGGGGTTGAAAGCACCCCTACCCCCACACCGCAGACGCCAAAAAACAAGGGAGTGAGCCCATGCTCAACATCTTTACGCTCGCCAATGGCCGGCTGTTCCAGGAAGAAATCGAGTCCCTGGAAGAGCTGACCAAGTTCCAGCCGATCTGGGTGGACCTGGAAGCCCCCACGCTCGAAGAGAAGCGTTGGATCAAGCAGCACTACGGCCTGTCCATCCCCGAGGATGCGATGGACGAGGACATCGAGGAATCCGCCCGCTTCTACGAGGAAGACAACGGCGAGCTGCACATCCGCAGCGACTTCTTGATCGATGACGACGAAGACCCCCGTTCGGTGCGCGTGGCCTTCATCCTGAACCAGCACAACACCAACCTGAAAAGCCGGGGCGTGCTGTTCTCCATCCACGATGAAGACGTGCCCGTGTTCCGCCTGCTGCGCATGCGCGCACGCCGCGCGCCCGGCCTCATCGAAGATGCCAAGGAAGTGCTGCTCAAGCTGTTCGACGCCGACGCCGAATATTCGGCCGACACGCTGGAGAACATCTACGACGAGCTGGAGGCCGTGAGCAAACAGGTGCTGGCGGGCGACGTGACCGACACCCGCGCCGGCGAGGTGCTGGCCGCCATCGCGCGCCAGGAAGACTTGAACGGCCGCATCCGCCGCAACGTGATGGACACCCGCCGCGCCGTGAGCTTCATGATGCGCTCCAAGATGCTCAACTCCGAGCAGTTCGAGGAAGCCCGCCAGATCCTGCGCGACATCGAGTCGCTGGACAACCACACGGCGTTCCTGTTCGACAAGATCAACTTCTTGATGGACGCCACGGTCGGTTTCATCAACATCAACCAGAACAAGATCATCAAGATCTTCTCGGTGGCCAGCGTTGCCTTGCTGCCGCCCACGCTGATCGCCAGCGTGTACGGCATGAACTTCAAGTTCATGCCCGAACTGGACTGGTCGCTGGGCTACCCGTATGCGCTGGGACTGATGCTGGCGAGCGCGCTCGGGCCCATGTGGTACTTCCGCAAACGGGGCTGGCTGAAGTAGCCCCCCTGTGGCGCTGCGCGCCTTCCCCCCGAGGGGGGACGCCTCCAGCGGCCCGGCAAAGCCGGTTCCGCGGTGGCGCTGGTAGATATAGATACATAGCGCCGGTTGCAGCGCATCGTATCGAACGGCAAATGGGATGCGGTGGAGTCCTCTTTAGAGGGAAAATCTGCCGCAAGCGCTAGTGCAACATGCCTTAGCCGCTATCAATTTCATAGTTTTTTTAAAAACGACAGCACCATGTGCTCGGCGTACCGGCTGGCCACGGTCTGCACGAATTGGGCGAAGTCGCCGTGTGCGTCGTCGTCGGCGCGGTCGGAGATGGTGCGCACCGCGGCAAAGGGCAGGCTGTAGTCATGGCACACCTGGGCGACGGCGGCACCCTCCATCTCCACGGCCAGCACATCGTGCCCGGCCGCGCGCAGGGAGGTGCACAGGCGCTCGGACTCTTGTGCGGTGGCCACAAAACGATCGCCGCTGGCCACCAGGCCCTGGTGCGCCCGATGGGCACCCCCATCGATATTTTTCAAGCCCCAGAGACCGCTTGCGCTAGTGACGCATAGGTTGGCAGCTTCCAAAAGCATAGCCGTCAGTACCGGATCGCACGCCAAGCGGGTGCGTGCGTAGCCCGGCAGCTCCCACCGAGGGAACAGCGGCGAGGCATCCATGTCGTGCTGCACATAGTCTTGCGCCACCACCACATCGCCCCGGTGAACCCCGTCGCCGACCCCGCCCGCGACGCCCGTGAAGACAATGCGCGCCACCCCAAAATGTTCGATCAAGGCCGTGGCCGTGGTGGCAGCAGCCACCTTGCCGATGCCCGACAGCGCCAGCACCACCGGGCGGTCGTGCAGCTCTCCGCGCCAGAACGCGCGGCCGGCGTGCATCAGCCGCTGCGGGTGCGCCAGCTGTTGCACCAGCGAGCTCTGTTCTTCGGGCAGCGCACTCAGAATGGCAGTGCTCATGCAAAGGTCCTTGGGGTCATGTCATGGGGCCACAAAACACCCGCGCCATCCTGGGCAGCGCGGTCGCAAAAAAGGCGGCCGAAGCCGCCTGGGGATTGTGACGTGCCAGCAGGCCGCGTCACTTCTTGTCGCGCAGTTCGCGGCGCAGGATTTTGCCCACGGGGGTCTTGGGCAGCTCGGTGCGGAACTCGATCACCTTGGGCTGCTTGTAACCCGTGAGCTCGTGGCGGCAGAACTCCTTGACCTGCGCTTCGGTGAGCGCCGGGTCCTTCTTCACGATCACGAGCTTCACGGCCTCGCCGGTCTTTTCGTCGGGCACGCCCACCACGGCGCATTCGAGCACGCCAGGGCAGTTGGCCACCACTTCTTCGACCTCGTTGGGGTACACGTTGAAGCCGCTGACCAGCACCATGTCCTTCTTGCGGTCCACGATCTTGAAGAAGCCGCGCGCATCCATCACGCCGATGTCGCCCGACTTGAAGTAGCCGTCTTCGGTCATGACCTTGGCGGTTTCATCGGGACGTTGCCAGTAGCCGGCCATCACCTGAGGGCCCTTGATGGCGATTTCGCCCGGCTCGCCCAGCGTGGTGACCTCACGGCCTTCATCGTCCAGCAGCTTCATGGAGGTGCTGGGCAGCGGCACGCCGATGGTGCCGGTGTATTCGGTGCTGGTGGTGGGGTTGCAGCTGGCCGAAGGGCTGGTCTCCGACAGGCCATACCCTTCGCAGATGGGGCAACCCGTCTTTTCGAGCCAGAGCTTGGCCACAGCACCCTGCACCGCCATGCCACCACCCACCGAGACCTTGAGGTTCTTCCAGTTGACGGTGTTGAAGTCCGGGTGGTTGGCCAGGCCGTTGAACAGCGTGTTGACGGCCGGGAAGCTGTGGAAGGTGTGCTTGGACAGCTCCTTGAGCACCGCAGGCAGGTCGCGCGGGTTGGGGATCAGGATGGTCTTGCCGCCCGTGCGCATGCTCAGCATCATGTTCACCGTGAACGCGAAGATGTGGTACAGCGGCAGCGCGCAGATGCTGGTGGGCTGCTCACCTGCGGGCACCTTCTTCATCACGGGCTCGTTCCAGGCCTCGGACTGCAGCACGTTGGCGATCACGTTGCGGTGCAGCAGCACCGCGCCCTTGCTGACGCCCGTGGTGCCGCCGGTGTACTGCAGCAGCGCGATGTCGTCGGGCTTGATGTCGGGCTTCTTGAGGGTGCCGCGCGTGCCCTGGGCCACGGCGTCATTGAAGCGCACCGCACCCGGCAGGTTGTAGGCGGGCACCATCTTCTTGACGTTGCGCACCACGTAGTTGACCAGGGTCCCTTTGAGCAGACCGAGCTGGTCACCCATGGCGCACAGCACCACGTGCTTGACGGGCGTGTGCGCGATGCACTGCTCCAGCGTGGTGGCAAAGTTCTCGATGATGACGATGGCCTTGGCGCCCGAGTCCTTGAGCTGGTGCTCCAGCTCGCGCGGCGTGTACAGCGGGTTCACGTTGACGACCACAAAGCCCGCGCGCAGCACGGCCGCCACGGTCACCGGGTACTGGGGCACGTTGGGCATCATGATGGCCACGCGGTCGCCCTTGACCAGCCCCAGGCCCTGCAGATAGGCAGCAAAAGCGCTGGAGAGCGAATCGGTCTGGGCGTAGGTCACGTCCTTGCCCATGAAGCTGTAGGCCACGCGGTTGGCGTACTTCTTGAACGCCTCGTCCATCAGCGCCACAAGGGAGCTGTACTGCGTGGTGTCGATGTCTGCGGGAACACCTTGTGGATAGGCGGCCAGCCACGGGCGGTCGGTCATTGGGATTGTCTCCTGGTAGGTTTTATGGGGGTCCTGCAAGCACGCCGATGTTTTTCAGCACGATCGTGCTTTTATTGTGGAGGAATTATGCCCGTCAGCTCTTGAGCGCGGTCAGTACCTCATCCAGCATTTTCTTGGCATCGCCAAACAGCATGCGGTTGTTGTCCTTGTAGAACAAGGGGTTGTCCACCCCCGCATAGCCCGAGGCCATCGAGCGCTTCATCACGATGGAGGTCTTGGCCTTCCACACTTCGAGCACCGGCATGCCAGCGATGGGGCTGGACGGATCGTCCAGCGCGCTGGGGTTCACGATGTCGTTGGCGCCAATGACCATGGCCACGTCGGCATCGGGGAAATCCTCGTTGATCTCGTCCATCTCCATCACGATGTCGTAGGGCACCTTGGCCTCGGCCAGCAACACGTTCATGTGGCCGGGCATGCGGCCTGCCACGGGGTGGATGGCAAAGCGCACATCCACACCCTTCTCGCGCAGGGTCTTGGTGATCTCGTACACCGTGTGCTGCGCCTGGGCTACGGCCATGCCGTAACCGGGCACGATGATGACGCTCTTGGCGTCGCGCAGCAGCTCGGCCGTCTCAGCGGAGCTGACGGGTACGGCCTCGCCCTGAGGCTCGGCAGCTTCGCCCTTTTTGGCGGGCTTGCCCGCGCCCGAACCAAAGCCCCCCGCAATCACGCTGATGAAATTGCGGTTCATCGCATTGCACATGATGTAGGACAGGATGGCGCCCGAAGAACCCACGAGCGCGCCGGTCACGATGAGCAGGTCGTTGGACAGCATGAAGCCCGTGGCCGCCGCCGCCCAGCCCGAGTAGCTGTTGAGCATGGACACCACCACCGGCATGTCGGCACCACCAATGGCCATGACCATGTGGATACCGAACAGCAGCGCAATCACCGTCATCACCATGAGCGGCACCATGCCTTGCTCGACGGTCTCGGCGCGCAGGAACTCACGGCCAAACCAGATCACGATCAGCAGCGCGGCCAGGTTGAGCCAGTGGCGGCCGGGCAGCAGCAGCGGCTTGCCGCCGATCTTTCCGTTGAGCTTGCCAAAGGCAACCAGCGAGCCGCTGAACGTGACGGCACCAATCAGGATGCCCACATAAATCTCCACCTCGTGGATGATCTTCTCGGCACCCTGCAGCTGAATCGAGGTATCGACATAGCTGGCAAACCCCACCAGGCAGGCCGCAAGGCCCACCAGGCTGTGCATGAGCGCGACCAGTTCGGGCATCTGGGTCATCTTGACGACCTTGGCCGCATACAGGCCGATACCGCCGCCAATGACCAGAGCGCCGACGATCCAGGCCACACCTGCGGGGCTCACGCGCGGGCCGAACACCGTGGCCAGCACGGCCAGCGCCATGCCGACCATGCCGAACAGGTTGCCCCGGCGCGAGGTTTCAGGGTTGGAGAGCCCACCCAGGCTCAGGATGAACAAAATGGCCGCGCCCAGGTAGGCCACGGTAGCGAGACTTTGGGACATGTTCTGTGCTCCTCGTTGTTCTTGTCGTTATCGGATTACTTGCGGAACATGGCGAGCATGCGGCGCGTGACCGCAAAGCCGCCGAACATGTTGATGGCCGTGAGCACCAGGGCCGCAAAGGCCAGCCACAGGATCAGCCCGTCCGGGCGCCCGTTGACGCCCGCATCGGGCGGCGCAATCTGCACCAGCGCGCCGATGGCGATGATGCTGGAGATGGCGTTGGTCACGCTCATCAGCGGCGTGTGCAGCGCGGGTGTAACGTTCCACACCACCATGTAGCCGATGAAGCAGGCCAGCACGAACACCGTGAAGTGCCCCAGGAAGGCCACGGGAGCGTAGGCACCGATGGCCCAGAACAGCACAGCCAGCACGGCAAAAACGATGGTCAGCGTCTTGGCGGACATGGGTGCGCCTGTGCCGTGGCTCGATTTCTTCTCGGCCACCGGGGCTGCCGCCTTGGGCGCGGGTGCCGGCGCCTGCTTGAGCGGCGGCGCAGGCCAGGTGATCGAGCCTTCCTTGACCACAGTGAGGCCGCGGATCGCGTCGTCCTCCATATTGACCACGGCCACGCCGTCCTTGGCCTTGCACAGCTCTTCCGTCAGGCGCAACAGGTTGGTGGCATACAGCGTGGACGACTGCTTGGCCAGGCGCGAGGCCAGGTCGGTGTAGCCGACGATGGTCACACCATGGCGCACCACGGCCTGGCCGGGCACGGTCAGCTCGCAGTTGCCGCCCTGCTCGGCCGCCATGTCCACGATCACGCTGCCGGGCTTCATGCTCTGCACCATCTCGGCGGTGATGAGCTTGGGCGCGGGCTTGCCCGGAATCAGCGCGGTGGTGATGATGATGTCGGCGTCCTTGGCCTGCTCGGCGTACATCTTGCGCTGCGCAGCCTGAAAGCCCTCGCTCATGACCTTGGCATAGCCGCCGCCGCCCGAGCCTTCTTCCTCGTAGTCCACCTTGACGAACTCGCCGCCCAGCGACTTGACCTGGTCGGCCACCTCGGCACGGGTGTCATTGGCGCGCACGATGGCGCCCAGGTTGGCTGCGGTGCCAATGGCGGCAAGACCGGCCACGCCAGCGCCAGCAATGAACACCTTGGCGGGCGGCACTTTGCCTGCGGCCGTGATCTGGCCGTTGAAGAAGCGGCCGAAGGCATTGGCCGCCTCGATAACGGCGCGGTAGCCGCTGACGCCTGCGGTGGAAGTGAGCGCGTCCATCTTCTGGGCACGCGAGAGCGTGCGCGGCAGGCAGTCGATGGCCAGCACCGTCGCCTTGCGGGCCGACAACTGCTGCATCAGTTCGGGGTTCTGGGCGGGCCAGATGAAGTCGATGAGCGTCGTGCCCTCGCGCATCAGCGCCACTTCATCGCTGCTGGGCGGGCGGACCTTGAAAACGATATCGGATGCAGCCCACAGCGCGGCAGCGTCGCCCACGATCTCGGCGCCCGCAGCGCGGTAGGCGTCGTCACTGAAGTTGGCGGCATCCCCAGCCCCAGACTCCACCGTGACAGTGAAGCCCAGCTTGATCAGCTTCTCCACCACATCGGGCACGGTGGCCACGCGCTTTTCACCGGGAAAGGTTTCCCTTGGCACGCCGATACGCTGCGGCTGCGGGACGGGGCTTGTCTGCATCAGAGGTCTCCTCGAGTTTCGTAATCGTTATGCAAGGCCGCCAGGCAGGGGAGGACTGGCGCGCTAGGGTTTGGATGTGGGCGCAGGGAACGGGAAGGGCGGAATGGCCAGATGGCCGTCCACCATGCCGGAGCTCAGGCGCACGGCCTGGGCCAGGTCACGCCCCCATTGCAGCGCGGGTCTTCCCGCCACAAGGAACTCCTCGTTATTGCGCGTAGCCGGACGCAACAGCCGCTGGTCCACCAAGGCATCGACCTTCACCCAGGCACCCGCCTCCGTCACGTAGCGATAGCTCAGATAGGTATAGGGCTGGGTCAGAGTGATCTGGCGGGTGCTGAGCCACTCGACAAGGTCCGGCCGGTTCTTGTCCAGCCACTGGGAACTGCTTCCCCACCGCTTGAGGCGCAGACAGTCTGCGCGCACGGGGCTGCCTGCAGCGCCATCCTCCACGGTGACGTCCTGCTGGGTGGGGCAATAACCGATGCCCTGCGGAGAACCACTCAGGTCTCCTGCGCGGTTGGTCTGCACGCGCAACACGGCCAGCCAGTCTCCCTGCGCATTCCGCAAGCCCACATCGCGGGTCTGGAGCGCAATACGTCCTCCGGAGCCTGCAATGGCTTCCTCGGAGGTACCCAGGTCCTGCCAGGCCCCCGGCGGCAGTACAAGGCGGGCACGCCCGACTGGATATTCGGACTTGGGAGGAACGGTCAGGGGCGCGCACGCCACCGTGAACACCGTCACAGCCAACACAGGCAACAGCCGCCGGAACTTTGAAATGGTCAGAGTCATAGAGAAAGGTTCATACGAATTCGCCTTCAATCATCCCACGGCACCCAAGTCCGTCCCTCGACGGCTTCTGCCATGCAACAACCAGCGCGGTGTAGCTGGTGAAAATGTGTTGAAAGCGCCCTGGTATCGGACACTTCTCGCGGCGCTGCCGGTGGGCAAGCTGACCACGAGCTTACATGAAGAAAATCTTGTCGCTGTCGCCTTTGTCTGCAGTAGAGGGAACTCCCCAGTCTCCCCCCGCAAACAGGTAAAAAAAAGCCTGGCAGCACAAAGCAGCCAGGCTGGGCAGCGGCCCCGCAGGGCCTGGTGCCAACGATCAGTTCACCACTTGGGCCAGCGCACCCGAGGCGTACTGGGCGGCCACGGCCTGCAGGCTCAGGCCCTTGATCTTGCTGCCCTGGCCTTCGCAGCCGAACTCCAGGTAACGCTGCTTGCACACCTGCTTGGCCGCTTCGCGGGCGGGCTTGAGCCATTCGCGGGCGTCGAACTTGTCGGGGTTTTCAAACAGGAACTTGCGCACCGCGCCCGTCATCGCCAGACGGATGTCGGTGTCGATGTTGATCTTGCGCACGCCGTGCTTGATGGCTTCCTGGATTTCCTCGACGGGCACGCCGTACGTTTCCTTCATCTTGCCGCCGTACTGGTTGATGATGGCCAGCAACTCGGCAGGCACCGACGAGGAGCCATGCATCACCAAGTGGGTGTTGGGGATGCGCTGGTGGATTTCCTTCACGCGGCTGATGGCCAGGATGTCGCCCGTGGGCTTGCGGCTGAACTTGTAGGCGCCATGGCTGGTGCCGATGGCGATGGCCAGGGCGTCCAGCTGGGTGGCCTTCACAAACACGGCGGCTTCTTCGGGATCGGTCAGCATCTGGCTGTGGTCGAGCTTGCCGACGGCACCAATGCCGTCTTCTTCGCCCGCGTCCCCGGTTTCGAGGTTGCCCAGGCAGCCCAGTTCGCCTTCGACCGTAACGCCCACCTTGTGCGCCATGTCCACCACCTTGCGCGTCACTTCAACGTTGTAGTCGAAGGACGAAGGGGTCTTGCCGTCTTCCATCAGCGAGCCGTCCATCATCACCGAGCCAAAGCCCAGGTCGATGGCACCCTGGCAAATCTTGGGCGAGGTGCCGTGGTCCTGGTGCATCACCAGCGGGATGTGGGGGAAGGCCTCGACCGCCGCCTGGATCAGGTGCTTGATGAAGGGCTCGCCCGCGTACTTGCGTGCGCCAGCGCTGGCCTGCAGGATGACGGGAGCGCCCACTTCGTCCGCAGCAGCCATCACGGCCTGCACCTGCTCCAGGTTGTTGACGTTGAAGGCAGGGATGCCATAGCTGTTGGCAGCGGCATGGTCGAGCAGTTCGCGCATCGAAACGAGGGGCATGGTCGTGGGGTCCGTGGTGGGTTGATGAAGGAGGGGGCGAGGCGCTATAGCGCCCGGCAATGCGGTGGTAACCGCTTGGTAACTCGCAATTTTAACCGGGGGCCGACACGGAGGGCGATGGCAAATCCAACCGGTAGCAGGTGGTAAAGGGCGCCGGTGCAGGGGCTGCGCCAAAGTGCCCCCCATGGATGTCCGCCACGCGGCGCAGGATTTCGTGCCCCAGATGCAGGCTGTCCACCGGCACCGCCGCCGCACGGCCCGGTGCGCCGCCGGCCTGCGGGCGCGCCCCGTCATCACACACCTGCAGCCACACGCCACCAGCGTCCGCCATGCGCAGCTGGACGGCGATCCGGGTGCCTTCGGGCGTGTGCTTGAGCGCGTTTTCCACCAGATTGCGCACCGCGATGTCCAGCAACACGGCATGGCCGGGCACGGTGAGCGCGGGCGGGGCCGACAGGGCCAGGTCGTCGCCGCGTTTCCACGCCGCCTGGGCATAGTCGGCGCACACCGACCGCGCCAGTGCGCTCAGGTCCACGGGCGCCTTGGCTTCGTGCAGCTCGGCCCGGCTGGCGCGGGCCAGGGCCAGCAGCTGGTTGAGAACGTGACCCGCACGCAGAGCATCCTGGCCGATGCGCGCCAGCGACTGAGCACGAGCCTCTTCCGTCAGCTCCCCCGCCAGGGCGCTGGCCTGCAGCGCGATGGAGGACAGCGGGGTGCGCAATTCATGGGCCACCTCATTGGCCAGGCGGCGCTCGCGCACCATGGCGACCTGCTGGCGGTCCAGCAAGGTATTGATCGATGCCACGACCGACTCGAACTCGCTCCAGGCATGGCGCGATGCCAGCCGCTGGGTACTGGTCGGATCCAGCGCTGCCACGTCGGCCGACAGCGCGTACAAAGGCCGCAAGCCGCGCCACAGCGCGAGCCCCAGAGCCAGAGACACCACAGGCAGCAACCACAGACCAGGCTCGATGAGCTGTCCGGCAATGTCATCCGCCAGCTCGTCCCGCTCGCGCAGCTCCAGCATCACCATGATCTTGCGGGTGCGCTCCGCATCCCATTGCGAGAAGCTGCGCCAGGCCACCTTGTCCGGGCCCAGCGTGAGGTCGGCAAACCCCTCGGCATCGCTGAAAGGCGGCTCGGACACCGAACCCGTGAGGGAGAGCACCCGCCCCTGCGCATCCCACTGCACCACGCTGATGGTCTGCTGGTAATCGTGCGATTTGAGCCATGGCGTGGGGGTGCGCTCGGTCCGCTGTGGGCCTTGCATCGCCTCGGTGGCACGCAGGTTGAGCAGCAGCGCGGCCACGCTGGCCAGGTGCCCGTCGGTCAGCTCGTCGGCCTCATGCACACCGGTCTGGTAGCCAATGAAGACGAAGCTGCCCCAGACAATGGCCAGTGCCCCCAGCGACCATAGCAACAGTTGCCGGGTCAGCGATGGGCGACGCGCTGGCGCCGGGCGAGGAGCGGTGGGTGCGTTCACGCCGGTTTCTCCTGCGGCATGAAGTAACCCACCCCGCGCATGGTCTGGATACAGGCACTGCCCAGCTTGCGGCGCAGGTGGTGGATGTGGACCTCGACCGCATTGCTCTCCACAGCGGCATCCCAGCTGTACAGGCGTTCCTCGATCTGCTGGCGCGACAGCACCCGACCCCGCGCCTCCAGCAGCACCAACAACACGGAAAACTCGCGCGGAGACATTTCCACGGGTTTGCCTTGCTGGCGCACCGTGCGGGTCGCTGGATCCAGCTCGATATCGCCCAGACGGATGGTGGGCGACGTCCGTCCCGCCGCGCGCCGCAGCAGCGCCCGCAAACGCGCGTCCAATTCATCCACATCAAAGGGCTTGGTCAGGTAGTCATCGGCGCCCTGGTCCAGCCCCGCGATGCGCTGGTGCACCTGGTCACGCGCCGTGACGATGAGGACCGGCGTAGCGGGGTCCGGCAGAGCTGCCGATGCAGCCCCGGTGGCGGGCGGGCTCAGGCGCAGACGCCGTAGCAGTTCGCTACCGTCACCGTCCACCAACCCCAGGTCCAGCAGCACAGCGTCAAAACGCTCGGCGCGCAGGGCACTCCAGGCACTGGCGACGCCGTCACTGACATCCACCGCATAGCCGCGTTGCTGCAGATTGCTGCGCAGGCCACTGGCTATGCCCGCATCGTCTTCGACCACGAGTATTCGCATGCAGGCATTGTCGCAGCCCATCGGACAGGGGCGGGACAAGGGCGGCACCGGCTTTAAGACGGCGTTAAGTACGCCCGCCTATCTTCCGGCACATGCAGCCTTCGCCCGTCACGCCGTCCATCACACCCCACGCCCCCTCTCACCGCCACACGCTGCTTTTCTGGACCCTGGGCGCTCTGGCCTGTGTGGTGGCCTGGGATGCCGCAGGGCAGGACCTGGCGTTTGCGCAGGTGTTTGGATCGTCCAACGGGTTTCCGATGCGGGACCAGTGGTTTTTTGTGCAGGTGCTGCATGAAGGCGCCCGCCGTCTGGGCTGGCTGCTGGTGCTCCTGCTGGCGCTGAGCGTGTGGTGGCCGCGCGGCTTTCTGCGCAAGCTGGACGCCAGCGAGCGCCTGCAGATGGCCGTGAGCGCCCTGCTCTCGCTGGCCGTGGTCAGCATCACCAAGAACCTCAGCGCCACCAGTTGCCCGTGGGACCTCGCACAATTTGGCGGCGTGGCGCGCCATGTGTCGCACTGGGCGCTGGGAGTGCTCGATGGCGGCAGCGGCCGCTGTTTTCCGGCGGGCCATGCGTCGGCGGGATTCGCCTTTTTGGGAGGCTACTTCGCATTGCGCCACAAGCTACCGTCGGCCGCACGCTGGTGGTTGGCGGGTGCGTTGCTGGCGGGGTTCGTCTTGGGTGCGGCCCAGCAGGTACGGGGCGCCCATTTCATGAGCCACACACTGTGGACGGGCTGGCTGTGCTGGGTCACCGGCTGGCTTTGCGACCTGGCGGCCACGGCTCTGCGTCCACGCTTCCCGCATTTCGCCAGCACCACCACGCCACCGGACAGCTCCCATGCTTGAACTCGATCTGGCCCTGTTTCAGGCCCTCAATGCCGACGCCGCGACCTTGCCTGCCGTGGTGGCGGTGGCACGGTGGGTGTCACAGCAACTACCCACCGCCATGGGCGGCCTGCTGCTCGGCAGCTTTGTGCTGGGCAACGCAGCGCAGCGGCGCGCCCTGGTGCTGGCGCTCGCGTCCATGGCCCTGGCGTGGGTAGGAGTACAGCTGTTGCGACTGGCGGTGCCGGCGCCGCGGCCTGCGCAGCTGGGCATTGGCGTCCAGTGGATCGAGCACGCAGCGCGCGCAGGCTTTCCCAGCATGCATGTGGCAGGCGCCGCCGCACTGGCGGCCAGTCTCGCCCTGCGGCCGGTTCGCGGGCTGACCTGGCTGGCCGCGGCGGTCACAGCCGCCATGGCCTGGAGCCGCGTCTGCCTGGGAGTGCACTTCCCGTCTGATGTGCTGGCGGGCCTGGTCACCGGGGGGCTGGCAGCGGCGGCCATCCACGCACTGGCCGCGCGCGCACCGCGCTGGCAAGCAGCCCTGGAGCACAAGTCGCCACAAGGCAACGCGCACTGACCGCCGCCCAGCGCCGCCGGACTCTTGCCCGGGACGCTGCCCCGCAGCGGTGAGGGAGCAACCCCTCGATCGGTCAGCTGGCCACGCAGATCTTCAGCATGTTCGTGCCGCCGGGTGCGCCCATGGGCTCACCGCAGGTGATGGCGTACACGTCGCCCTTTTGCACGATGTTGCGGCTCTTGAGGTGGCGCTCTGCCTGATCCAGCGCGGTATCGCGGTCGGCACTGGTGTCCATCAGCAAAGGGCGCACGTTGCGGTACATGGCCATCTTGCGTTGCGTGGCCACCTTGGGGGTGAGCGCATAGATGGGGATGCGGATGCTGTGCCGGCTCATCCACAGTGCCGTCGCGCCACTGTCGGTCATGGCGACGATGGCCTTGGCGCCCAGGTGGTGGGCGGTGAACAACGCGCCCATGGCAATGGACTGGTCGATGCGGCCAAAGGTCTGGCCGGTGAAGTCGGCATCGAGCTGGTGGTCTTCCGCCGCTTCGGCCGCGGCGCAGATGGTGGCCATCTCTTCCACGGTCTCGAGCGGGTAGCGGCCTGCGGCCGTCTCGGCACTCAGCATCACGGCGTCCGTGCCATCCAGCACGGCGTTGGCCACGTCACTCACCTCGGCGCGCGTGGGCACGGGGTTGGTGATCATGCTCTCCATCATCTGCGTGGCGGTGATCACGACCTTGTCCAGCTCGCGCGCCATACGGATCATCTTCTTTTGCAGCGCGGGCACGGCCGCGTTGCCGACTTCTACCGCCAGGTCGCCACGCGCCACCATGATGCCGTCGGAGACGCGCAGGATGGCCTCCAGGTGCGGGATGGCCTCGGCCCGCTCGATCTTGGCGATGAGGCCCGGCTTGTGGCGGTACTCGGACGCGGCCACATTGCACAGCTGGCGCGCCATTTCCATGTCGGTCGCGTTCTTGGGAAAGCTCACCGCTACATAGTCGGCCTGGAAGCTCATGGCCGTGCGGATGTCTTCCATGTCCTTGGCCGTCAAGGCCGGTGCCGTGAGGCCGCCGCCCTTCTTGTTGATGCCCTTGTTGTTCGACAGCTCGCCGCCCACCTTGACGGTGGTGTGTACTTCTTCACCGCGCACCGCATCCACGGTGAGCACGATCAGGCCATCGTTGAGCAGCAGCAGGTCACCCGCTTTCACGTCACGCGGCAGCTCCTTGTAGTCCAGCCCCACGCCTTCGATGTCGCCCAGCTCGGTGCGCGAGGCGTCGAGCACGAATTTGGCACCCGATTCCAGCTGCACTTTGCCTTCGGCAAACTTGCCCACGCGGATCTTGGGCCCCTGCAGGTCGGCCATGATGGCCACCTCGCGGCCTGCGCGCTGGGCGGCGGCACGCACGGTGGCGGCGCGGTCGATGTGGTCCTGCGCCTTGCCGTGGCTGAAGTTCAGCCGCACCACGTTCACACCCGCTCGGATCATCGCCTCCAGAAGTGCCGGGTCGCTCGATGCAGGACCCAGGGTGGCAACAATCTTGGTGGCGCGGCGGGTAGGCATGGACATGTCTCTTTTCTCTCGGTCGTTGGGGATGTAATCGAGTTTCAATTCTCACACGAAGCGGTTACATGCGAGTTACCCCGTGCAGCGGCACCGTGACTCGGCCTCTCAGAGCAGCGGAGATGACAGCAGATGCGCCAGCACATGCGCAATGACCGCGGCCTCCAGGCCGTGGCGCGCATAGAGCCAGCCCGCCACCAGACCAAAGGCCGTGTTGCCCACCAGCACGAACACCACCACGGACACGGTCAACACTCCGGCCAGCGCCTGCGCAGCAGGCAGATGCCCCACGGCAAACAACACAGCGCTCAATACCACCGCCACAGCCACCAGCCCCTTGCCAGGTCTGCCCTGACCACGCTGCAACAGGCGCCAGCCCAGCCACAGCAGCAGGGTCATCACACCCCAGCGCACCAGCAGCTCTTCAGTAATGCCGCCGTACAGTAGCTTGACCACCAGCGGCATCGCACTGGCAGGATCGGAGGGCTGGAGCGCCGTGGGCGCCAGCAGGGACAGCGCCCACAGCCACGCTGCGCCCGCCACACCGCCCACGATGCCGGGCAGCAGTTGGGCCCCCAGTGCAGGCCCTGCGGGTCGGCCGGTCAACCAGGCAGACACGGCGGGCGCCTGCAGACCCACGCGGGGCGACAGCCACACCCCCAGCGCCACGGCCAGCGCCAAGAGCACCGACGTCTGCAACCCGCTGAGCAAAAGCACAACCTCTGGCGGCAGCGGCAGCAGGGCTGCGTTGGCCTTCAAGGTGGGCAGCAGCGTCCAGACCACCGCCACCTCGCCGGGCATGCCCAGCAGCCACAGCGCGCCGCCCAGCCGCCACTTGCCGGGCTGAGCCGGAGCATGCGCCGCATCGGCCCCGGCAGCGGTGTCCACGGCCATGGTTTTGCCCACGCTCAGGCGCGCATCAGCGCTTCGATCTCGTCGGCCTTCACCGGCACGCCGCGCGTGATCAGCTCACAACCCGTCTCGGTGACGATGGCATCGTCTTCGATGCGGATGCCGATGTTGTGGAATTGCTCGGGCACCCCTTCGGCGGGGCGCACATAGATGCCGGGCTCGATGGTCAGCACCATGCTGGGCCGCAGGATGCGGCTGGGGCGATTGGTGATCGTTTCGCCCGAGAGCGGGTCTTTGCGTTCGCTGGTCTGACCCACCTCGCCGGGCTCCACATAGCTGCCGCAGTCGTGCACGTCCATGCCCAGCCAGTGGCTGGTGCGGTGCATGTAGAACTGGAAGTAGGCACGTTTGTCGATCACGTCCTGTGCGGTGCCCACCTTGTTCTTGTCGAGCAAGCCCAGGTCCAGCATGCCCTGGGCCAGCACGGCCACCGTGGCGTCGTGCGGGTCGTTGAAGCGTGCGCCTGCCTTGGTGGCCGCCACGGCCGCATCCTGGCTGGCCAACACCAGGTCATACAGCGCGCGCTGCGGGCCGGTGAACTTGCCATTGGCCGGGAAAGTGCGGGTGATGTCGCTGGCGTAGCTGTCCAGCTCGCAGCCTGCGTCGATCAGCACCAACTCGCCGTCGCGCACAGGCGCTGCATCGGCGCGGTAGTGCAGCACGCAGGCGTTGGCCCCAGCGGCCACGATGGAGCTGTAGGCCGGGTACTGCGAGCCCGCTTCGCGGAACGCGTGCAGCAGCTCGGCATCCAGGTGGTATTCGCGCACATCCTCCCCTGCGCGCAGCATGCGGGCCGAGCGCTGCATGGCGCGGATGTGGGCGTGCGCACTGATGGCGCTGGCGCGGCGCATGATGTCCTGCTCGTGCGCGTCCTTGAACAGGCGCATCTCGTCGAGCAAGGTGCACAGGTCGTTCTGCTCGGCGGGGCAGATGGCGCCATAGCGCACGCGCCCCCGCACCACATTGAGCCAGCCCTCCACGCGGGCGGCGAGACCGCTGTGCGTGGCGAACGGGTACCAGACGCAGCCCGTGTTTTCGAGCAGGCGCGGCAGCTTGCTGTCCAGTTCGGCCATCGAATGCGCGGCGTCCACCCCCAAGGCCGCAGGCGCAGCAGCCGGGCCCAGGCGGTAGCCGTCCCAGATCTCACGCTCCAGGTCCTTGGGCTGGCAGAACAGCGTGCTGCGGCCATCGTTCGCCAGCACCATGCAGGCGCCAGGCTCGGTAAAGCCTGTCAGGTAATAGAAGTAGCTGTCGTGGCGGAACAGAAAGTCGCTGTCCCTGTTGCGCGGGCGCTCCAGCGCCGTAGGAATGATGGCAATGCCCCCGGGGCCCAACTGGGCAGCGAGGTGCGCGCGGCGCTGGGCATAGACAGAGGCAGGCACGGTGGTGTTCATGGCGCGTCGTGAGAATAGGAATTGAGTTCGGCCAGCCGCTCTGGCGTGCCCACATCGGTCCAGCGGCCGGTGTAGAGCTGCGCACTGACGCGGCCATTGTCCATTGCACGGCGAAGCAGCGGCGCCAGCGGGGCTTTGATGCCGCTGGGGTTTCCGGGCGGAATGTCGCACCACGGCGCTGCAAACAGCTCGGCGCGCAACAGGGCGATGGTGCTATAGGTGTAGCGTGGCGCGGGGTCGTCGGCGGGCAGGTTGAGCGCCAGCCCGTCTGCCGACAAGCCAAAGTCGCCACGCGGGTTGTGCGCCGGATTGGGCACCAGCCACAGGTGGGCCAAATGATCGCTGGCCTCGAAGGCCGCTACCGCTGCGCTGTCGAACACGAAATCGGGCGCACACACATCGCCTGCGGCCAGCCAGAACACCGGGCCGAGCTGCGGCAATGCACGGGCGATACCGCCAGCGGTTTCCAGCGCGCCGCCAAAGTCCACCCCTTCGTGGGAGTATGAAATTGATAGCTGCTCAGGCATATTTTTCCTGCGCTTGGAGGCAAAAACGCTGGAAAAAAACGCGCTGATCTGTTCGCCCAGCCATGCGGTGTTGATCACCGCCCGCTCCACACCTGCGTCCAGCAAAGCCTGCAGGTGCCACTGCAGCAGTGGCTGGCCCTGCACCTGCAGCAGCGGCTTGGGCATGCTGTCGGTCAGCGGGCGCATGCGCTCGCCACGGCCTGCGGCCAGAAGCAGGGCAGGCACCTGATGGCGGGCGGCACTCATGCCGCCACCCCGCTCACAGAGCCCCGCTGGAGCGCATGGCGCTCCACGGTGGTGGGGTCGAACAAGGCCAGCAGGGCTTCCATCAGCGCACGCGCCTTGGCCGAATGGTCGGCACCGAAATTGCACACATACACATCCAGCGTCACGCCGCGCTGCTCGGGCCACGTGTGCACGCACAGGTGCGACTCGGCCAGCAACACCGTGGCAGTCACCCCGCCGGGGCCATGCTCGGTGGCAGGAAATTCATGGAACAAATGCCCCACAGGCTGGAGCCCAGCGGCGCGCACCGCTTCGGTACAGGCGCGGCCCAGGGCGGTGGCGTCCAGCAGCCATGCGGAGGCGCAACGGCAGCCATGGAGATCGGCGGTGAGATGCAGTCCTTGCATGGGCCGCACTGTAGTGCATTGCCACCGGGCTTCCTGCTGGCAGCCTGCGAATTCAGGTGAGCGCAAGCCACCTCGGTAAAATGCCGGGTTTCCCCCGACTCACCCACCCTGAACTCTCCCCCCATGGCCAACACCCAGCAATCCCAACAGATGGCAAATGCGATCCGCGCATTGGCCATGGACGCCGTTCAACAAGCCAACTCCGGCCACCCCGGCGCCCCCATGGGTATGGCCGACATGGCCGTGGCACTGTGGAGCCGCCACCTCAAGCACAACCCCACCAACCCCCAGTGGTTTGACCGCGACCGATTTGTGCTGTCCAACGGCCACGGCTCGATGCTGCTGTACGCATTGCTGCACCTCACCGGCTACGACCTGCCCATCGGCGAGCTGAAGAACTTCCGCCAGTTGCACAGCAAGACCGCCGGCCACCCCGAAGTGGGCATCACCCCCGGCGTGGAAACCACCACAGGCCCGCTGGGCCAGGGCATCACCAATGCCGTGGGCTTTGCGCTGGCCGAAAAGCTGCTGGCTGCGGAGTTCAACCGCGAAGGCCATGCCGTGGTGGACCACCACACCTACGCCTTCCTGGGCGATGGCTGTCTGATGGAAGGCATCAGCCACGAAGCCGTGTCGCTGGCGGGCGCCTGGAAGCTCAATAAGCTGATCGCCCTGTACGACGACAACGGCATCAGCATCGACGGACAGGTTGCTCCCTGGTTTGCCGACAACACCCCCCTGCGCTTCGTGGCCAGCGGCTGGAACGTGATCGGGCCCATTGATGGCCACGACGCCGACAAGGTGGCCGCAGCCATCGTCGAAGCCAAGAAGCAGACCGAGCGCCCCACGCTCATCGTGTGCAAGACACACATCGGCAAGGGCAGCCCCAACCGCGTGAACACCGCCAAGGCCCACGGCGAGCCCCTGGGCGCCGAAGAAATCAAGCTCACGCGGGAAGCCCTGGGCTGGACCAGCGAGCCCTTCGTGATCCCCGAAGACGTGTACGCCGGCTGGGACGCCAAGGCCGCTGGCGCTGCCGCTGAAGCCACCTGGAACGAACGGTTCGCCGCCTACAGCAAGGCTTTCCCCGAGCTGGCTGCCGAATACACCCGCCGCATGCAGGGCGACCTGCCCGCCAACTTTGCGCAAGTGGCCGTGGACACCGTGGTGGCAGCGCACACCAAGGGCGAGACTGTGGCCAGCCGCAAGGCCAGCCAGCTGGCGCTGGAAGCCTTCACCGCTGCGTTGCCCGAACTGCTGGGCGGCAGCGCCGACTTGACAGGCTCCAACCTCACCAACACCAAGAGCACACCCAATCTGCGCTTTGACATGCAGGGCAACGTGGTGCAGACCGCGCTCGAAAACGGCCAAAAAATCGGTGGCCGCCACATCAACTACGGCGTGCGCGAATTCGGCATGGCCGCCATCATGAACGGCGTGGCGCTGCACGGTGGCTTCATCCCCTACGGCGGCACCTTCCTCACGTTCAGCGACTACAGCCGCAACGCCATCCGCATGGCTGCGCTGATGAAGCAGCGCGTGATCCACGTGTTCACGCACGACTCCATCGGCCTGGGCGAAGACGGCCCCACACACCAGTCCATCGAGCACGTGGCCAGCCTGCGCCTGATTCCCAACCTCGATGTCTGGCGCCCCGCCGACACGGCAGAAACCGCCGTGGCCTGGAGCGTGGCCCTGTCCAACCGCAACAAGCCCACCGTGCTGGCCCTGTCGCGCCAGAACCTGCCCTATGCGCCCAAGCGCGACTTGGGCGACATCTCGCGCGGCGCCTACGTGCTGAGCGAGCCTGCCGACGTGGGCCTCAAGAAGAAGCCCGTGGCCGTGATCATTGCCACCGGCTCTGAAGTGCAGCTGGCCCTGAAGGCCCAGCGCCTGCTGGCAGACAAGAAGATCGGCGTTCGCGTGGTCTCCATGCCCAGCACGACCACCTTCGACCGCGAAGAGGCCAAGTACAAGAGCAGTGTGCTGCCTGCGGGCGTGCCGCGCGTGGCCGTGGAAATGGGCGTGACCGACGGCTGGTGGAAGTACGGCTGCGCCGCCGTGGTGGGCATCGACAGCTACGGTGAATCGGCCCCCGCGCCTGTGCTGTTCAAGCACTTCGGCTTCACCGAAGAGAACGTGGCCGACGCAGTGCTGGTGGCCATCGGCGCGGCCCGCCTGAAGCCTGCCAAGAAGGCGCGTTAAAACGCCCTTTGCCCGCTGCGCACCGCTGCCAGCGGGCGCGCGGCGGCCAATTCATGATTTCGACTTTGCAACTTTGAAGAGACTCCCTATGACGATCAAGATTGGTATCAACGGCTTCGGCCGCATCGGCCGCAACGTACTGCGCTCGGCCATCCAGAACTTCAGCGACATCGAAGTCGTGGGCATCAACGACCTGCTGGAGCCTGAGTACTTGGCGTACATGCTGCAGTACGACTCGGTGCACGGCCGCTTCAAGGGCACCGTGGCGGTCGAGGGCAACACCCTGATCGTCAACGGCAAGAAGATCCGCCTCACGCAAGAGCGCGACCCTGCCAACCTGAAGTGGAACGAAGTCGGCGCCGATGTGGTGATCGAATCCACCGGCCTGTTCCTGGACAAGGTCACGGCGCAGAAGCACCTGGACGCTGGCGCTAAGAAGGTCATCCTGTCGGCTCCGTCAAAAGACGACACCCCGATGTTCGTGTTCGGCGTGAACCACGACACCTACGCTGGCCAGGCCATCATCTCCAACGCATCGTGCACCACCAACTGCCTGGCTCCCGTGGCCAAGGTGCTGAACGACAAGTGGGGCATCAAGCGCGGCCTGATGACCACCGTGCACGCTGCCACCGCCACGCAAAAGACCGTGGACGGCCCTTCGAACAAGGACTGGCGCGGCGGCCGTGGCATTCTGGAAAACATCATCCCCTCCAGCACTGGCGCTGCCAAGGCCGTGGGCGTGGTGATCCCTGCGCTGAACAAGAAGCTGACCGGCATGTCCTTCCGCGTGCCCACCTCCGACGTGTCGGTGGTGGACCTGACGGTGGAGCTGGACAAGGCTGCCACCTACGAAGAAATCAAGGCCGAAATGAAGGCCCAGTCCGAAGGCGCCCTGAAGGGCGTGCTGGGTTACACCGAAGACAAGGTGGTAGCCACCGACTTCCGTGGCGACACCCGCACGTCCATCTTTGACGCTGACGCCGGCATCGCGCTGGACGGCACCTTCGTCAAGGTCGTGAGCTGGTACGACAACGAATGGGGCTACTCGAACAAGTGCCTGGAAATGGTGCGCGTGGTCGCCAAGTAAGCTTTTTTGAGAAGTTGAAAAAGCGCTAGTAGCAACTACCCTGTTCAAGCCGGCCGCCTGCAAAGGCCGCCGGCTTTTTTTCGTCTGCGCGTTTGTGGTGGCTTGCCCCGCCTCAGAGCATGGCAGCGGTAGGTGCCCGCGGCGGCGCGCTGGCAATGTGCACCGTGCGGGTAGGAAACGCAAATTCCACGCCCATGGCTTTGAACTCGCGCAGCAGCCCCAGGTTGATGGACTGCTGCAGGTCCATGTAGAGGTTGTAGGCCGGGTCTTCGACGATGTAGACCACCTCATAGTCCAGCGAGTTGGTGCCCAGCGCCTTGAAATGTGCACGGTCAAAGCGCAGCTCCGGGTGTGCCTCGATGAGGTTGCGCACAACGCCTGGAATGGCCTCGGCCTGCTCGGGGGTGGTGCCATAGGCTACGCCAAAGGTGAACACGATGCGCCGCCGCTCCAGCATGCGGAAGTTGCTGATGGTCTGCTTGAGCAGGTCGGTGTTGGACATCACGATCTGCTCGCCCTGCAGACTGCGGATGCGCGTGGTCTTGAGACCAATCACCTGCACGGTGCCCGACACATTGCCCACCACGATGAAGTCGCCCACCTCGAAAGGCTTGTCCACCGCAATCGCTAGCGATGCGAACAGGTCGCCCAAAATGTTCTGTACCGCCAACGCCACGGCAATACCGCCCACCCCCAGGCTGGCGATGAAGGCCGTGATGTTCACCCCCACGTTGGACAAGATGGCCAGCAGCACCACGCTCCACAGCAGCGTGCGCAGCCCCCACGACATCAGCGTGGCCGAGGCGCTGACCTGCGTCATGCCGCTGGACGAGTGCCGCTCCACATAGCGGCGTACGCCAATGCCAATCGCGCGCATGCCCCACAGCCCCATCTGCAGCGCCACGGCGACAAACCACAGCTGGCTCAGACGGCTCTCCCAGCGGCCCGGCAGGTCGAGCAGGCTTGCGCCCACCAGCAGTGCCACCACCAGCATCAGCGTGCGGCTCGTGCCTTCCAGCACATCCACCAAAGTCAGTGCCATGCCGCTGTGTGACTGCGTGGCCCACACTTTGGCGCGGCGGGTCAGTAGGTGCAGCACCACAAGGGTGGCTGCGTAGGTGGCCACAGCCGCCGCCAGGGCCACACACAGGCTCCATAGCGGCACGCCCGCAAAGGTGGTCTCCTGGACCCAGTTAAAAAAGGTGGATGGCGGCATGCAGTAACTCTCCTCTTCGTTGTGTTGCGGTGATGGAGCAGGCGTGCGCAGCGCCCGCGCAGAGGCCACGGCCATGGGACGTGGCGTACGGGTGAAGGGCACCCGCAACAACACGCTGCGTGCGCGTGCTGTCATTGATCGAGACCTGGGGGAGATGAGAGTTCCCGAACGCAACAAGCCACTCTCCTTCACGCAAATGGTGGGCGCCTTGTTTGCAAGTGTTCGTAAGACATGCCCCACAGCAATACAGAGGCAGGGCCTACGCCTGCTTGCCGGGCGAGCCCCAACAATGCATCAACACCAGAACCCCCTGGTGGCCCGCCCGATACGTCGGTACGGCCTACCCAACCACCTCCAGAGGAGTCCACCACACCATGCATTCATCCGCATTGATCCGTACCGCCACAGCGGCACTCGCACTGGGCGCACTGGCCGCCTGTTCTTCCACCCCGGCGCCCACCGAACAGATGGCGGTCACCCGCACCACTGTCAACCGCGTGGCGGCTGCCCCGGCTGTGGCCACCAGCTCCCCCGTGCAGCTGCAGCAAGCACGCGAGAAGCTGATGCAGGCCGAAAAAGCGATGGCAGAGAAGGACTATGTGGCGGCACGCCGCCTGGCCGCTGAGGCCGAGGTAGATGCCCGTGTCGCTGAAACACGCGCAGACGCGGCCAGCAATGCCGCCAACCTCGCCCAAGTGCAAGACGGTATCCGCGCACTGCAAGAAGAAATCAACCGCCGATCGCCCCGCTGAGCCAGCGCCAACCATGGGGCCACCGCGCCCCCTGGCTTCGCCTCAGGCACACACCGTTGAGGCCCCCGCGATTGCCCCACCCCATTTCAAGGAACACCTGACCATGCACCGCTTTTTTCACCGAACCACCGCCCTGTGCACCAGCCTGATTGCCGTTGGCCTGCTGGCCGCCTGCGCCAGCACCACCCCATCGCCCGCGCTGGAAGAGGCCCGTACCGCAGTGAGCACCGCTGCAGGAGACCCGGCCGTCAACCAGTACGCGCAGCTCGAACTGAAGCAAGCCACCGACGCACTGGCCAAGGCCGACCGCGTGTGGGCCGATGACCGCGACACGTCCGAGACCAACCACCTGGCGTACATCGCTCGCCAACGCGCCGAGATCGCCACCAATGCAGCCCGCGCACGCCAGCTCGATGCCAACATCAAACAGGCAGGCAGCGAAGCCGACCGCATCCGTCTGCAGGCCCGCACCCAAGAGGCTGACGCGGCCCGCCTGCGCGCCCAGCAAGCCCAGCAGCAGGCGATGAGCGCCGAGCAACGCGCCGCACAACAGCAGGCGCAAGCCACCGCTGCCATGGCCCAGGCCAATGCGGCACAAGACCGCGTGCGCGCACTCGAAGCGCAATTGCGCGAACTCGAAGCCCAGCAGACCGAACGCGGCCTGCTGGTGACCTTGGGCGATGTGCTGTTTGCCTTCAACAAGGCCGAACTCTCGGCCCAGGCCGGCCCGCGCCTGGACAAGCTGGCGAACTTTCTCAAACAGTTCCCGGACCGCAAGCTGTTGATCGAGGGCTACACCGACAGCGTGGGTGGCGACAGCTACAACCAGGACCTGTCAGACCGCCGCGCGCAGGCCGTGCGCGATGCGTTGGTGCAGCGCGGCGTGGACAGCAGCCGCATCGCCGCACGCGGCTACGGCAAGGCCCACCCGGTGGCTGACAACGCGTCGCCCGAAGGCCGCGCCATGAACCGCCGTGTGGAGATCGTGATTGCCGATGACAAGGGCAATTTGCGAGGCCGTTGAGGCCCCACAAAAAGTCCTACCGTGAAGCCGTATTGAAGCTGCAGTGAACCTGCACTGAAGCCCACAAAGACCGCGCCGCCTACGCTGCGCGGTCTTCAAACGTTTCGGTATCGACTTCGCTCGCGGATTGTGCGTTGTAGCGCTGGCCCACTACCGTGCGCTCGTTGATCAGCGCATCCAGCCGCGCCATGGTGGCGGCGTCCAGCCGCACGTTGGCAGCACCCAGGTCGTCCTGCAAATGCTCCACACTGGTGGTGCCTGGGATGGGAATGATGTGCTCGGCCTTGTGCAGCAGCCACGCCAGCGCCAGCTGGGCGGGGGTGCAACCCATATCGTGCGCAATGGCTTGATAGCCGTCGAGCAGATTCAGATTGGCGGCATAGGCGTCGGGCGCAAAACGGGGCATGGCGCGGCGGATATCCTTGGCATCCAGCGTGCTCACATCGCGCAGATCGCCACACAGAAAGCCCCGCGCCACGGGGCTGAACGCCACAAAGGCGGCGCCCAGTTCTCGGCAGGCGTCCAGCACAGCAATCTCGGGGTTGCGCGTCCAGAGCGAATACTCGGTCTGCACCGCAGCAATGGGGTGCACCGCGTGCGCCTTGCGCAGCGTGGCGGCCGACACCTCCGACAGGCCGATGCTGCGGATCTTGCCCGCACGCACCAGGTCGGCCAGTGCGCCCATGCTGTCTTCAATGGGCACCTTCTTGTCCCAGCGGTGCAGGTAGTACAGGTCGATCACGTCGGTCTGCAGACGGCGCAGGCTGTCTTCGCAGGTCTGGCGCAGCGTGGCGGGGCGGCCGTCGATCACGCGTACCAGCTTGCCGTCGCCATTCACATCCACGCCCTGCATGCCGCATTTGCTGGCCAGGGTGAAACGGCTGCGGTGCTGCTTCAGCACACGGCCCACCAGGGTTTCGTTGGCGCCAAAGCCGTACAGCGTGGCGGTGTCAAACAGCGTCACGCCCGCATCCAGCGCGGCCAGCAGCACGCGTTCGCCCTGCTCGGCAGACACCGGGGCGCCATAGGCGTGCGACAGGTTCATGCAGCCAAGGCCGATGGCCGAGACGGAGAAAGGTCCAAGGTTTCTTTGTTGCATGCCGCGAGCTTACGGCAAGCGAGGCAACCCACCGGGTGGCTCGGGCTTGGAGGCTGGGCTAAGCCTTTGCAACGGGTGGCCGCTTCGCCCACAGCTCAATGCGCTCGCCCGCAGCACAGGCGGCCACCAGCTGCGCAAACCGCGCCTCCCGGGTCGCATCGCGTTTGGCGGATGTGACCCAGTGCAGCATCACCTTGCGGTAGCTGGGCGGTGTGGACTCCTGAAAGTACCGCCACGCGGCCTTGTTGCGCTGGAAAATGCGTTGCAGCGCCACCGGCAGCTCGGCCACCCCCGCCTGCTCGTGCGAGTAAATGGCCGACTTGTCTGCCTTGCGGTGCGCGAAGGCGGCCAGCCCCGCAGGCGTCATGCGGCCTGCCGCCTGCAACTGCTCCACTTTGGCGATGTTGACCGCACTCCAGATCGACGACGGCTTGCGCGGAGTGAAGCGGATCGAATACGTGTGCTCGTCAATACGCCGCCGAATGCCATCGATCCACCCAAAGCACAGCGCTTCGTCCACCGACTCCGGCCAGCCCAAGCTGGGGCGGCCCGAGCCCACCTTGTGAAAACCCACCAGCAGCTCCGTCGCGCTGGCGGCGTGGCGCTCCAGCCAATCGTGGAACGCCTGCGGGGTGGCAAAGAAGGTGGGCGCGGGCTGCTGGATCATGGTGCTGCAAACGTCCTTCCGTCTTGCCTTCTTCCTACCAGTTGCAGCTGCAGGTGCGCGGGTCAGGCCACCACGGCGTCATGCACTTGCTCGGCGTGTGGTCCCAGCGGCACCACGCACAGCGTCACACCATCAAGCGTGAGCACCAGCCCCAACTGCCCGCCTACCTGCACCACCCCACCCACAGTGGCGCTTGCGCGCTGGGCACGCGGTGGCACAAGCTGCATCGCCTGGGCTGCGGCATGCACCGCCCCCGCGCTGACGGGCGGCTGGCGCAGCAGCGCCCACAGTGTCTGTGGGTCTCGCGATTGCAGCGACTGCAGATACAGGCGCAGCACTGCGGCGTTGGCGCCCTTGGGTTCATCGCTGGATTCGTCGCCCTCCTGCGCCTGCCGCAGCCGCTGCAAGGCGCGGCGCAGTTGCTGGCGGCTGGCTGCTTCAGACCGACCGCTGGCCTGCGCCAGCTCGGCATGGCTGGCGTCGAACACAGCATGCAACAGCAACGCAGCGCCCTCCGCAGGCGTCACATACTCGGCAAGTCGCCGCAGCGCCAGCGTGGCCTGCTGCGCAAGAGCCGCATCGGCCTCCGCAGAAGGTGCGACCGCGCCAGCGACATCGGCGTGCGCGCTCTGCACGGCTTCAGCCAGCCATTGCGCCATCCACTGGCGCCGCCGCAAACGGTCGATGGCCAGATTGCGCACCACAGTCAGCAGCCAGGCCTGGGCAGCATTGAGCGCAGGGGCATTGGCCTCCAGCGCGCGCACATAGGCGTCCTGCACCGCGTCTTCAGCATCGACCGGGCCTAGAAGGCGCGTGGCGGCGCGCACCAAGGCACTGCGGCTGGCGCCTACGAGCGCCACGGTGTGTTCGTCTTTTCGCATCGGAGCATGGTGCCACAGGCAGACCCAAAGCAGACTAGGACAGCAGTTGATGGACGAATGCAAGGATCCGGCGTTGGGTCGAAGGAAGGGCTCAGGCCCAAAGCAGACCTTGCGCGTAGCGTACCAATCGATCGGTGTGGCGGACTTCTGTAAAGTCTCAACATGTTGATCCATCACCCTCGTTCCACGCCCCAACTCCACCGCGATTTCCTCGATCGCGCCGTCTCTATCTTGGCAGCAGACTCCCGGGTTGTCGGTGTTGCAGCGGCCGGCTCCTATTCTGCAGACCTGATGGACGACTACAGCGATCTAGATTTGGTCGTCGTGTGCGAGGGCGCGAGCTTTGACGAGGTGATGCAGAGCCGCAAGCAAGTCGCTTCCAAGCTCGGGCGGCTGGTGGCAGCGTTCACAGGCGAGCACGTCGGCGAGCCACGCTTACTGATCTGCCTTTACGGACCACCCGCCCTTCATGTTGACCTCAAGTTTGTTCGCATTGAGGATCTGAAAGACCGGGTCGACCAACCCACCGTGTTGTGGGAGCGCGATGTGCGGCTGACCGAGGCACTAGCCCACGGGAAGCGAGCATTTCCCCCGCCCGACCACCAGTGGATCGAAGATCGATTCTGGGTGTGGGTGCACTACGGCGCCTCGAAGATTGCCCGCGGAGAACTGCAGGAGGCGTTGGACTTCTTCTCTTTTTTGCGCGGGTGCGTGCTTGGTCCGCTTGGGCTTGAACGTGCGGGCAAGGCACCCATCGGTGTTCGGCGGGTAGAACTAGTGCCAGAGTTGGCGTCATTGCTGGCAAACACGGTTGCTACTCTGAATGCTCCCGCATTGTTGGAAGCGCTGGAGAACACTATCGCGGCGTATCGGACCCTTCGTGCGTCGACGGTCAAAGTGAACACAGACGGCGAATACGTTGCCATGAATTTTTTGCACCAAGTACGCAGCCAAATGGGTTGAAGGCCCCGGGGCGTTCTTCACGTACCCTGGAGCCGCAAGTTCCGGTTCTGGCCGATAGCACCCACCCCAATGTCACCCAGCAGTTGCAATGCAGCCTAACCCTCTGGCCTGGGGGAAACATAGGTAGCTACGCCTGACAAGGCTGGCTGAACGGGCACAACCCGCAGCAAAAAGCCACCCGCTATTCCCCCCCGCGACAAGCTCCACCCGCCGTTCCATGGACAATCTCGGCATGTCTGGCGCACCTACTCCTACTTCACCCCCCTCCTCGCCCCGCCCCGTGCTGATAGCTGGCGGCGGCATCGGTGGCATGGCCACTGCCCTGACCCTGCACCAGATCGGCGTGCCCTGCATCGTCTTTGAAACAGTGCCCGAGCTGCAGCCGCTGGGCGTGGGCATCAACCTGCAGCCCAACGCCGTGCGAGAACTGCACGACCTGGGGTTTGGCAACGAGGTGCTGGACACGATTGGCCTGCAGGCGCGCGAATGGGCGCTGGTGGGTCGCAACGGCAACGAGGTGTACGCCGAGCCACGCGGGCTGGAGGCGGGCTACCACTGGCCCCAGTATTCGGTGCACCGGGGGCAGCTGCAGATGATGCTGTTCAACGCGGTGCGAGAGCGCCTGGGAACCGACGCAGTGCAGCTGGGGCAGCGGGTGGTGGGCTACCGGCAGGATGCAAACGGCGTCACCGCCATTGTCGAGACACGCGACGGAGAGAAGCGTGAGGTAGCTGGCTCGCTGCTGATTGCCGCCGACGGCCTGCACTCGGCCGTGCGGGCGCAGATGCACCCCACGCAGCCGCCCATCCAGTGGGGCGGTGCCATCATGTGGCGCGGCACCACGCCGGGGGTGCCGGTGCGCACGGGCGCGTCGTTTGTGGGCGTGGGCTCGCTGCGGCACCGTGTGGTGTTCTACCCCATCACCCCGCCCGACCCGGCCACAGGCCTGGCCACCATCAACTGGATCGCCGAGATCACGGTCGACAACCAGGGCGGCTGGCAGCAGGGCGACTGGAACCGGCGCGTGGCACTGGAGGAGTTCATCCACCACTTCGAGGGCTGGAACTACAGCTGGCTGGACGTGCCTGCCATGCTGCGCGGCGCCAAGGACATTTTTGAGTACCCCATGATCGACCGCGACCCGGTGCCCACCTGGGTAGACGGCCGCGTGGCGCTGCTGGGCGACGCGGCGCATGTGATGTACCCCGTGGGCTCCAACGGTGCCAGCCAGGCCATCGTGGATGCGCGCGTGCTGGGGGCGCAGCTCATCGCGCACGGTGTGGGCCCGCAGGCGCTGCGTGCCTATGACGACAAGCTGTGCAAGGACATCTCTGCGCTGGTGCTGCGCAACCGGGGCTCCGGCCCGTTTGGTCTGCTGGGGCTGGTGGACGAGCGCTGCGGCGGGGTGTTCGACCACATCGACGACGTGCTGCCGCGCGAGGAACGCGAGGGCTTCATGGCCCGCTACAAGGCGGCGGCGGGCTTTGCGATCGAGACGCTGAATGCGGCGCCGCCCACCATTGCGCCGGGGCAACGCGTGGCCGCAGGCTGAACAGTCCAAAGGGTGCAGTGCGGGCCAGTGGGTCCGCCATGCAGCGCTGGCCTGGATATGCAAGCGCAGAGAAATGTCACGCCCGGCGTGTCTCGTTCGTCAAGGCAGTCCTATCACTCGCAAGGACTTGCCCCATGGACACGCCAGATACAACCACACCCGCTTCAGCCCCTACCCAAGGCGCCGAACCGCGCACGTCTTACCTGGAAGAAAAAGCATTCAAGGCCCGCACTCTGCTGGTCTTTGGCACCATCACCGACACCCTGGCCGCCGATGTGGCGCGGCGGCTGATTGCGCTGGATGCCGAGAGTGCCGAGCCCATCGACATGCTGGTGAGCTCGCCCGGCGGGCACCTGGAGTCGGGCGACACGATCCACGACCTGGTGCGCTTCATCACAGCGCCGGTGAACATGATTGGCACCGGCTGGGTGGGCAGCGCGGCCACGCACCTGTACTTGGCGGCGCCACGCGAGCGGCGGTTCTGCCTGCCCAACACGCGCTTTCTGATCCATCAGCCCAGCGGTGGCGCCGGCGGCCCGGCCAGTGACATCGCCATCCAGGCGCGCGAGATGGTGAAAGCGCGTGAGCGGATTGCAGCCACCATCGCTCGGCAGACCGGCAAGCCGCTGGAGGTGGTGCTGGCAGACATCGAGCGCGACCGCTGGCTGTCGGCCGAAGAGGCCGTGGACTATGGTCTGGTCTCGCGCATCATCGAGCACAAGGCGGCATTGAAGGAGTGATGCCAGGCACCCCTAACTATCAAATGCATAGCTGCTGGCGCTTGATATAAAAGCGCCAGCAGCCAATTGGGCTTGCAATCAGCCTGCGTTGAGCTGCAGCTCCAGGTCGTGCAGCACCTGGTAGCACGGCAGCACCTGTGCCACGCTGGCGTTGGGCTCGCGGCCTTCGCGGATGGCGGCGAAGAACTCGCGGTCCTGCAGCTCGATGCCGTTCATGCTCACATCGACCTTGCTCACGTCGATCTTCTCTTCCTTGCCATTCACCAGGTCGTCGTAGCGCGCGATGTACGTGGCCGAGTCGCCGATGTAGCGGAAGAAGGTGCCGAGCGGGCCGTCGTTGTTGAACGAGAGCGACAGCGTGCAGATGGCACCGTTGGCGGCCTTGAGCTGGATGCTCATGTCCATCGCAATGCCCAGCGTGGGGTGGATAGGGCCCTGGATGGCGTTGGCCTTCACGATGGGGCTGCCGGCCTGGTAGGCGAACAGGTCCACCGTGTGGGCAGCGTGGTGCCACAGCAGGTGGTCCGTCCAGCTGCGGGCCTGGCCCAGCGCGTTCATGTTGGTGCGGCGGAAGAAGTAGGTCTGCACATCCATCTGCTGGATGTTGAACTCGCCTGCCGTGATCTTCTTGTGCACGTACTGGTGGCTGGGGTTGAAGCGGCGGGTGTGGCCACACATGGCCACCAGGCCGGTCTGCTTTTGCAGGGCGATGACCTTCTCGCCATCGGCCAGCACGTCGCACAGCGGGATCTCGACCTGTACATGCTTGCCCGCTTCCAGGCAGGCGAGGGTCTGGCTGGCGTGCATCTGCGTGGGCGTGCACAGGATCACGGCGTCCACCTCCTTGATCGCCAAGCTGTCGGCCAGGTCGGTGGTGACATGCTTGATGCCGTACTTGTCGGCCACTTCCTGGGTCTTGGCCAGGTCGCGGCTGATGAGGGAGACGACTTCAACGCCGTCAATGTTCTTGATGCCGTCCAGGTGCTTGATGCCGAAGGCGCCAGCGCCGGCGAGTGCGACTTTGATGGTCATGGTGTGTGTCCTTTGGCGTGTTTTTTAGGTGTTCTCAAGAATCAGGTGGCCCACGGCGGTGTTAGACGCGGGCACATGGTAGAAGCGGTGCGCCAGCTTGGGCGGCTTGCCACCGGCCACATCGGCCATGGCGCCGCGGGCGATGAGCCACATCACGAGTTCAATGCCTTCGCTGCCGGCTTCGCGTACATAGTCGATGTGCGGGATGCTGGCGGCGGCCTCGGGGTCGTTGATGAGCTTGTCGAGGAAGACGTTGTCAAACTCCTTGTTGATGAGACCTGCGCGCGGGCCCTGCAGCTGGTGGCTCATGCCGCCCGTGCCCCAGATGTGCACGTTGATATCTTCGTCGTAGCTCTCCACGGCCTTGCGGATGGCCTGGCCCAGGTTGTAGCAGCGGCGGCCGCTGGGCACGGGGTACTGCACCACGTTGACGGCGAACGGGATCACCGGGCAGGGCCAGGCGCCCGTCTTAGGATCTTGCTGGCCGCACATCAGCGACAGCGGCACGGTGAGACCGTGGTCCACGTCCATCTTGTTGACGATGGTGAGGTCAAAGTCCTGCTGGATGACCGACTGGGCAATGTGCGCGGCCAGGTCGGGGTGGCCCTGCACCACGGGCACGGGGCGGGGGCCCCAGCCCTCGTCGGCGGGCTGGAACTGCGCGGCCGTGCCGATGGCGAACGTGGGGATCATCTCCAGGCTGAAGGCCGTGGCGTGGTCGTTGTAGACCAGGAAGATCACGTCGGGCTTGTTGTCCTTCATCCATTGCTTGGAGAAGTCGTAGCCCGCGAACAGCGGCTTCCAGTAGTCTTCCTGCGTCTTGCCCAGGTCCAGCGCAGCGCCAATGGCAGGCACGTGCGACGTGAACACGGAGGCGGTGATCTTGGCCATGGTCAGTTTCCTTTCTTGCCGGCAGCGCCTTGTGGCTGGCGGTGAGCCTGTGCGTCGCCGTCTTCGCCGATCACGCGGTTGCCATTGGCCGAGCGGCCGCCGCTGATCATCATGTTGCGGTATTCCTCTTCGGTCATGCCGGTCATGCTGCCCGCCATCTGCTGGAAGCTCTTGCCATCGGTGGCGCCGATCTTGGCCAAAAAGTAGATGTTGCCGCCCAGGCGGATGCACCAGTTCAGGTCGCGTGCCAGCACGGCCTGCTTCTGCTCTTCGGTCATCGCCCATTCATCGAGGTAGGCGCGTTCGTTGGCCTTGAAACGCTCGCGGTTGCCAGCCTTCATCAGGCTCATGCAGAACTGGTTGAGCCAGTAGCCCTTGCGGCTTTGCTCGGCGTCGAAGATGGTCGTGCCGGGCACGTCCAGGTAGGGTTTGTCGAGTGGCATGGCATCAGCCTTTCTTTGTCACTTCTTCAGGCCAGTAGAGGCGCATGGGGTTATCCACCAGCAGCTTTTGCTGCAGCTCGGCCGTGGGGGCGATGTGCGGAATGAAGTCCACCAGCAGGCCGTCGTCGGGCATGTGGTCCTTGAGGTTGGGGTGCGGCCAGTCGGTGCCCCAGAGCACGCGGTCGGGGAACTCTGCGACCACCTTGCGGGCGAACGGGATCACGTCGGTGTAGGCATTTTGCTCGCCGTTCAGGGCCTTGGGGCCAGTCACGGAGAGGCGCTCGGGGCAGCTCACCTTGCTCCACACATTGGGATGCTGGCGCATGAACTTCAGGAACAGCTCAAACTCCGGTCCGTCCACTGGCTTGTTCACATCGGGGCGGCCCATGTGGTCCACCACCACGGTGGTGGGCAGGGCAGTGAAGAAGTCCCACAGCTCGGGAAGGTCCACGGCCTCGAAGTAGATCACCACGTGCCAGCCGAGCTTGGCGATGCGCGCGGCAATCTCCATCAGCTCGTCCTTGGGCGTGAAATCCACCAGGCGCTTGACGAAGTTGAAGCGCACGCCACGCACACCAGCGTCGTGCATGGCCTGCAGCTCTTGGTCGGTGACCGAGCGCTTGACGGTGGCCACGCCCCGCGCCTTGCCGCCAGAGTGGACCAGCGCATCCACCATCGCGCGGTTGTCCGCACCGTGGCAGGTGGCCTGCACCACCACGTTGCGCGCAAAGCCCAGGTGGTCGCGCAGCGCGTACAGCTGGTGTTTGCTGGCGTCGCAGGGCGTGTACTTGCGCTCGGGCGCGTAGGGGAACTCGGCCCCGGGGCCGAACACGTGGCAGTGCGCGTCCACAGCGCCTGCGGGCACCTGGAAGCGGGGTTTGCTGGGGCCGGCGTACCAGTCCAGCCAGCCGGGGGTCTTGGTGAATTCGCTCATGGGCGTGGGTCCTTGGTTGCTGGGTGGGGCAGGTCAGTCGAGGGACACGTTGGCCTTCTTGATCACGTCGCCAAAACGCTGGCTCTCGTCCTTGACGAACTGGGCGAACTGCGCGCGCGTTGTGGGGAAGGGCTCGTAGCCAAAGCTCTTGAACTTCTCCTGCACATCGGCGCCGGACAGGGCCTGCTCGATGTCCTTACGGATCTTGTCGGTCACGGCAGCGGGCGGGCCGGGCGGCACGGCGATGGCGTTCCAGCCCGTCACCTCAAAGCCCTTGGGGCCACCCGATTCGCCCACGGTGGGCACATCCGGAAAGCTGGCCAGGCGCTGCGGCGCGGTGACGGCCAGAAAGCGCAGCTTGCCCGCACGTTGCAGCGGCCCGGCCGTGGCGGCGCTGCCCAGCGCAAACGACAGCTCGCCGGTGGAGACCGAGGTGTAGAGCTGCGTGGTCTCTTTGTAGAGCACATGCTCCATCTGCGTGCCGGTGGCGCTTTCAAACAGCTCGGAGCCCAGGTGCACCGGGTTGCCGATGGACCAGGAGCCGTAGTTGAGCTTGCCGGGGTTGGCCTTGGCGTCGGCCACGATGTCGCCCACGGTTTTGTATTTGCTGTTGGCGGCCACCGTGAAGAAGAAATAGGTCTTGAACAGCGGCAGCAGCGTGTCGAAGTCCTTGGCCGTGTCGTACGGCAGCTTCTTGAACAGGCTGGGGTAGGCGGCCAGGTGCACGTTGTCGAGCACGATCAGGTCATGCCCGTCCTTGGCGCCGCGCTTGAACGCGTCGATGGCGATGAAGCCATTGCCACCGGGGCGGTTCTCGACGACCACAGGCTGGCCCCAGCTCTTGGACAACTTGTCGGCCACCAGGCGGGCCACGCCGTCCGGGCCACCGCCAACGGGGAAGGGCGTGATGATGCGCACGGGCTTGGACGGAAACGCCTGCGCCGAGGCGAACTGGGGCACACAGCCCAGGGCTGTGGCCAGGCCCACGGCCAGGCCCACACGGCGGGAGAGAGAAACGGGAGACACGGAACAACGCATGGAAAGAAGAAGCTGCTTGCTATTAATTACATAGCTGCAAGCGCATGATTGACTAGCGCTTGCAGCCCAAAAGACTTAAAAACGGCTCAATCGATGTACTTGAGGCCCGCCTTCTCCAGGCCGGGGCGCATGTTGTACATGTCCAGGCCCAGCACGCCGCTGGCCAGTTTGGCGCGCTTCTCGCCCTCAAAGCTCTCGCGCTTTTGCGCGGCGGCCAGGGTCTCGGCCGCGCGGTCGGCGGGCACACACACCACACCGTCGTCGTCGGCCACGATCACGTCGCCCGGCGTGACCAGTGCACCGGCGCACACCACGGGGATGTTGACCGAGCCCAGCGTGGCCTTGATGGTGCCCTTGCTGCTGATGGCGCGGCTCCACACGGGGAAGTTCATCTCCTGCAGCGTCTTCACGTCGCGCACACCGGCGTCGATGATGAGCGCGCGCGCGCCCCGGGCCTGGAAGCTGGTGGCCAGCAGGTCGCCAAAGTAGCCGTCGGTGCACTCCGAGGTGACGGCCGCCACCACGATGTCGCCGGGCTGGATCTGCTCGGCCGCCACATGCATCATCCAGTTGTCACCGGGCTGCAGCAACACGGTGACGGCCGTGCCGCTGACCTGCTGGCCACTGTAGATGGGGCGCATGTAGGGCTTGAGCAGGCCCACGCGGCCCATGGCCTCGTGCACGGTGGCCGAGCCGAGGGCGGCCAGGCCGTCGGCAGCTGCGCGGTCAGCGCGGGTGATGTTGCGATAGACAACGCCAAGTTCAAACATGTCAGAGCCCCTTTGCCTTCAGGCGTGAATCGAGTCGGGAGAACACGCGGCGCGTGTTGGCTTCGTAGATCTGGTGCTTGTCTTCCGCGCTCAAGATCTTGGACGCCTCGATGTAGCGCTTGGTGTCGTCGTAGTAGTTGCCGGTGGTGGGGTCAATGCCCCGCACCGCGCCGATCATTTCGCTGGCGAACAGCACGTTCTTCACCGGGATCACGGTGTTCAGCAGGTCGATACCGGGCTGGTGGTACACGCAGGTGTCGAAGTACACGTTGTTCATCAGGTGCTCGTCGAGCAGAGGCTTCTTCATCTCCTGCGCCAGCCCACGGAAGCGGCCCCAGTGGTAGGGCACTGCGCCACCGCCGTGCGGGATCAGGAACTTGAGCGTGGGGAAGTCCTTGAACAGATCGCCCTGGATCAGCTGCATGAAGGCCGTGGTGTCGGCGTTCAGGTAGTGCGCGCCGGTGGTGTGAAAGCACGCGTTGCAGCTGGTGCTCACGTGGATCATGGCGGGCAGGTCGTACTCCACCATCTTTTCGTAGATGGGGTACCAGTGCTTGTCGGTCAGCGGGGGGCTGGTCCAGTGGCCGCCGGAAGGGTCAGGGTTCAGGTTGATGCCCACGGCGCCGTATTCGTGCACGCACTTTTCCAGCTCAGGGATGCAGGTCGCGGGATCGACACCGGGGCTTTGCGGCAGCATGGCCACGGGCACGAAGTGGTCGGGGAACAGCGTGGAGACCCGATAGCACAGCTCGTTGCAGATGGCGGCCCAGGTGCTGGACACATTGAAGTCGCCGATGTGGTGGGCCATGAAGCTGGCGCGCGGGCTAAACAGCGTGATGTCGCTGCCGCGCTCCTTCATCAGCTTGAGCTGGTTGGTCTCGATGGACTCGCGCAGCTCGTCGTCGCTGATGTGCAGGTCTGCCACTTTGGGCATGGCGGCTGGGTCTTTGATGCCGGCGATCTGCGCATTGCGCCAGTTCTCCAGCGCCTTGGGGGCCGTGGTGTAGTGGCCGTGGCAGTCGATGATGAGGCTCATTTTGGTGTGCTCCTGGAAGGTGTTCTTGTGATCGGTCAGGCGGGGGTCATGCCCTGCTTTTGCTTGGCGTCCGCCGCAGCGGGAGAAGCCAGGTAAGCCAGCAACGCACGTGCTGCATCCGCCTGTTGCGAATGCACGCCAACGCCTGCGGAAAACGTGGTGGTGATCTGGATGGCCGGTGGCAACGGGCCCACGATCTGGATGCCCTGCACGTGCAGCAGCTCACTCAGTTGCTGAAAGCCCAACGCCACCTCGCCCTTGGCCACCAGCGAGCCCACGGGCACGCCGGGGGCCGCCTGCACCATGCGCGGGGCGATCTGATCGGCAATGCCCCAGCGCTCGAACAGCTTGGCCAGCGCCACGCCGCTGGGGCCGGTGGACAGGCTGATGCTGGGCGCAGCCAGCACGGCAGCGCGCACGGCGTCTTCGCTCGACAGGTCGGGCAGCGGCGCGCCCGCAGGCACGGCCACGGCCACGCCGGAGTGCACCCAGTCCACCTTGCTGCCGGGCACCAGGTGGCCTGCGGCCATGAGCTTGTCGATGGCGTCGGAGGCGAGAATCACCACGTCGAACGCCTCACCGGCCGCCACACGCTTGGCAGCGTCCACACCGCCCACCGATTCGATGGCGGCCTGCGTGCCCGACTGCTCCGCAAAACCAGCCACCAGGTCGGCCAGCACCTGGCGCGTGGCCATGGAAGAAATGCCTCGGATCACAGCTGGCGTCATGCGTTGTCTCCTGCCGGGCTGCGGGTGGCCCAGGCGGTGCGTGCAGTTGTATACATGCCGCCGATTGTGGGCAGCCGCAGCCCAAACATGAAGGCGGCACCGGCACTACCAGATATATCATTCCGTGATCGTTGACCCACAGCTATTGCAAATAGCAGAGAGCCTTGCCATGGACCTCAAGCAGATCGAATACTTTGTGCGTGTGGCCGAGCTGGGCAGCTTTACCCGCGCGTCGGTGGTGCTGGACATCGCCCAGCCAGCCCTGAGCCGCCAGGTGCGCCTGCTGGAGGTGGAGCTGCGCCAGAACCTGCTGGTGCGCAACGGCCGGGGCGCCACGCCCACCGAGGCGGGCAAGCTGCTGCTGGAGCACGGGCGCGGCATCCTGCACCAGGTGGAGCGCGCGCGAGAGGAACTGGGCCGCGTGCGCGGTGCGTTGGCCGGGCGCGTGGCCATCGGCCTGCCGCCCAGCATTGCCAAGGTGCTGACCGTGCCGCTGACGCGCGCCTTCCGCGTGAAGATGCCCGACGCGGCGCTGGCCATCAGCGAGGGCCTGTCGGTGGCCATGCGCGAATCGCTGACCACCGGGCTGCTCGACATCGCACTGCTTTACAACACCACGCCCGCGCCGGGCATCGAGACCACGGCGCTGCTGGAGGAAGACCTGTTTCTGGTGCAGCGCCGCGCCCCCGGGCAGAGCGAGGCGGAGGCCGATGCCCTGGCCCGCACGCCCCTGCCGCTGGACGAGCTGCCGCGTTTTCCGCTGGTCATCCCCACGCGCCCCAACTCCATCCGCATGCTGGTGGAATCCGAACTGGCAGCACGCGGCAAGCGCCCACAGATCAGCCTGGAAATCGACGGCGTGGCGGCCATCCTGGACCTGGTGGCCGATGGCGCGGGCTGCGCGGTGCTGCCCATGAATGCGGTCACCACGTCGGGCAAATCGGAAGTGTTCAGTACCCGGCCCATCCACGGCGCGGGCAGCGATGGGGACGGCGAGGAGGAAGGCGGCAGCACCCGCCTGCGCAGCAAGCTGTTCATGGCCGTCAGCTCGCAACGCCCGGCCACACTCACACAGCAGGCAATGGCAGAGCTGATTCGGACGACGCTGCAGGCGTTGTACAGGTCTCCCCCCTGAGCCGCTGCGCGGCATCCGCCCAAAGGGGGACGGCACCCTTGCTGCGGGGCGGCCCTTGCTCGGTGCCTCTGGCATTGCGCCGCGCCAGTTTCACCGGCGGGTGGCGATTCGCAGGCTCAGTCCTTTGCAGGCACGACGGACAAACTGTCCAACACCCGGTCCGCATAGTCCTGCCAGCGCGCGTCCTTGGGCAGGCCGTGAAAGACGCCTTCGCGGGCCAGGTCGGCCACCCACTGCTGCTTGGCGGCAATGGCCGAGGCCATCAGTGGCTCCATGCCGGCCTCGTGCACCGTGTGGGCCGATTCGCGCATCTCTTCGGCGCGGCGCGGGCCGTGCTGCACGACGCGGCTGAAGAAGTAGCGACCCTGTTCGTGCCAGTCGATGGAGGGAAAGGTCTCGGCCAAGGTGGGCAGCACATGGTCTTCCACGCCGTAGTGGCGGGCGGTGGAGTAGCTCTCAATCACCAGGGCTTCGAGGCCTTTGATCATGATGCTGCGGCACATCTTGATGGCACTGGCCACGCCCAGTTGCTCGCTCACGGGTTTGGCATCCATGCCCCAGCTGGTCAGCACAGCGGCCAGTGCGGCGGCCTGGGCACCGCCCAGCAACATGGGCACGCGGATGCCGTAGGGGGGCACCGAGGTCATCACACCCGCCTCGACATAGTGCGCACCCCGCGCCTCGATGAGCGCAGCGGCCCGCTGCTTGGTGCCGGGCGATGCCGAGTTGAGGTCCAGGAACACGGTGCCGGGGCGGATGTGCTGCGCGGCCTCCTGCGCCACGGCCAGCGTGTTCGATGCGGTGACGGCCGAGATGATGCAGTCACAACGCGTGCACAGTGCCTGCATCCCATCCACGGCCACCACGCCCGCTTGCGCGGCGTGCTTCTGCAGGGCGTCGCGGTGCGCGGGGTCGGCCAGCTTCAGGTCCCAGGCAGCGACCGAGGCCACGCCGGGCTGGACACGCAAGCCCGCACTGAAGATCTTGCCCACCTCGCCATAGCCCACGAGGCCGATGTGTGTGATGTTCATCCGATTTGCCTTTCGGTCACAAAAGCCGAAGCGCAGCAACCGTCACTGCCGCGCGATCTTGGCCCGGGCGATCACGTCGCTCCAGCGGCGCACATCGGCCGTCAGGTGCTCGCCCAGTTGCGCGGGGGTGCTGCCCTGGGCATGGAGGTTCAGTTCCAGCAGGCGCTTTTTCACATCGGGCTGGGCCAGTGCGGTCTGCACTTCGCGCGACAGACGCTCCACCACGGCAGCAGGTGTCTTGGCGGGCACGGCCAGGCCGTTCCACGACGTGACGTTGAAGCCCGCCAGTGGCCCGCCGCTTTCGCGCACCGTGGGCACGTCGGGCAACTGCGGCGCCCGCTGCGCGCCCATCACAGCCAGCGGCCGCAGGGCCTTGGCGCCGATCTGTGGCATGAGACCCCCCAGGATGTCGATCATCACGTCGATCTCGCCACCCCGCAGCGCCGTGATGACCGGCGGCGTGCCGTTGAAAGGCACCACCTGCGCGTCGATGCCCGCCGTCACCTTGAACAGCTCGGCCGCCAGGTTCTGTGTGGTGCCGATCTGTGGCGTGCCGATATTGAGCTTGCCCGGGTGGGCTCGCGCATAAGCCAGAAGCTCGGCCAGGGAGGCAAAACGCCCGCCTTCTTTCACCACCACGGCCAGATCAAACGTGGCCAGCAGCGAGACAGGCGCAAAGTCCTTGAGCGTGTCAAACGGCAGCGACTGGAACAGCGCGGCGCTGACCGCCGTGCCACTGCTCACCAGCAGCAGCGTGTGGCCGTCGGGCTCAGCCCGCGCTACCAAGTCTCCCGCTACCACGCCGCCAGCGCTGGGTTTGTTTTCGATGACCACGCTTTGCCCCAGCGGGCCGGCGATCTTCTGGCCCACGGTGCGCGCCGTGATGTCGGCCGCACCGCCCGCCGCATTGGGTACGACGATGCGCAGCGGGCGTGAGGGGAAAGCGGCCTGCGCGCTGGCCGCACCGCCGAACGACGCTGCCAGCCAGGCCAGAAGGGTTCTGCGGTGCACGGCTTGCATGGCGCGCGCTACCGTGCCACGCCCAGCAGGCGGTCCAGCAGCTCGGGTTGGGCGCTCAGCTCGGCAGCGCTGCCGGTGTGCACCACAGTGCCCCGGTCCAGCACGGCGGCGTGGTCCGAGATGGCCAGGATGGCCTGCGGATGCTGCTCCACGATGATGGCCGACAGGCCCTCTTCGCGCGTGATGCGGCGGATGGCGCGCAGCAGCTCTTCCACGATGATGGGCGCGAGGCCTTCGAGCGGCTCATCCAGCAGCAGCAGGCGCGGGTTGAGCACCAGCGCGCGGCCCACGGCCAGCATCTGCTGCTCGCCACCGGAAAGCTGCGTGCCCAGGTTGGTCTTGCGCTCGGCCAGGCGCGGGAACATTTCGTACACGCGCTCGGGCGTCCACGGCCGTGCGGTCGATCCTTTGCGGCCCGGGCGCGCCACGGCCGTGAGGTTCTCGTGCACCGTGAGCGACTTGAAGATGTTGCGCTCTTGCGGCACCCAGCCGATGCCGGCCGCCGCGCGTTCGTGCGGGGGCAGCTTGTGCAGCGCCACACCGCCCAGGCTCACCGTGCCCGCATGCTGGCGCGTGGCCCCGGCCAACGTGTTGATGAGCGTGGTCTTGCCCGTGCCGTTGCGCCCCAGCAGGGCCAGCGTGTCGCCTTCGGGCAGGGCCAGCGAAATGCCTTGCAGCACCACGGCCTCGCCGTAGCCTGCGCTCAGGCCCTCGATGCGCAGGAGTTCTGTCTTAGACATGCGCATCCTCCCCGTGACCGAGGTACACCGCCTTCACCTGCGGGTCATTGGCAATCGTGTCCGGGTCGCCCTCGGTGAGCACCGTGCCGTTGACCAGCACCGTCATGCGGTTGGCAAAGCTGAAAACCAGGTCCATATCGTGTTCGATCAACAGCACCGAGACATCGGCGGGCAGGGCCGCCACGGTCTGCAGCAGCTCCTCGCGCTCGCCGGCGGGCACACCGGCCACGGGTTCGTCGAGCAGCAACACGCGCGGCTGGCAGGCCAGCGCAATCGCAATCTCCAGCAGGCGGCGCTTGCCGTAGGCCAGCACGCGCGTTTCCTCGGCCATGACGGAGGTCAGGTGGAACTGCTCCAGCAATTGCTCGCAGCGCTCGGTGACCGCCTTGCTCGCCCCCAGCGGTTGCCACCACTTGCCGCCCAGGCCCTGGTGCTGCGACACGGTGAGCGCCAGTGTCTCCAGCGGCGTGAGCGTGTCGAACAACTGGTTGATCTGGAAGGTGCGCACCATGCCGCGCTGCACACGCTGGTGCGGCGCCAGGCGCGTGATGTCCTGGCCTTCGAGGGTGATGAAGCCTTCGGTGGGCTCCAGCACGCCAGTCAGCAGGTTGATGAGCGTGGTCTTGCCCGCGCCATTGGGGCCAATGAGCGCATGGCGCGCACCCTTTTGCAGGTTCAGCGTGACGTTGTTGGTGGCCGTGATGCCGCCAAAACGCTTGACCAAGCCCTTGGCCGACAGCACGGTGGTGGAGGTTGTCGTGTTCATATCAATGGCCTCCCGCTTTGGAGGCAACCCCGGCCTTGCGACCGGCGCCAAACCAGGTCCAGGGGCGGAAGAGACGGTCGCGCCCGACCAGTACCAGCACCACCAGGAACAAGCCCACCCAGAAGGTCCAGTACTGCGGTGTGATGGACGAGATCACGTCCTGCAGCAGCTTGAAGCCAATGGCGCCCAGGATGCCGCCATACAGCCAGCCCACGCCGCCGATCACCAGAATCAGCATCACGTCGGCCGAGCGGTGGAACTCGAACAGGTCGAGCGAGGCAAAGCCCGTGGTCTGCGTGAGCAGTGCGCCCGCAGCACCGGCCAGCGCAGCGGCCAGCGTGTACACCTGCGCCAGCTTGGCCGTCACGGGGATACCGATGGCCATGGCGCGCAGCCGGTTGTCGCGGATGGCCTTGAGCGTGGCACCAAAAGGCGACTGCACGATGCGGCGCGCGATGAGGAAGAACACCAGCAGCACGGTGAGCGAATACCACGCGGCCGTGCGGCCGTACAGGTCAAACTCGAACTGGCCAAGCACCGGCCCCATCATCACGCCCTGCAGGCCGTCGGCGCCACCGGTCAGCCAGTCGAGCTTGTTGGCCAGCTCCAGCATCACCAGTCCCACGCCCAGCGTGACCATGAGGCGGGTGAGATCGGTGCCGCGCATGATGGTGAGCGACGCCACGGCGCCCAGCACGGTGGCCGCGCCAATGCCCACGGCCAGGCCCACCAGCGGGTCGGGCATCACATGCTTGGCAAACAGCGCGGCCGCGTAGCCGCCCAGCCCGAAGAAAGCCGCGTGGCCCAGCGAGACGATGCCGGTGTAGCCCAGGATGAGGTCCAGCGAAATCGCGAACAGCGCCACGATGGCGATCTCGTTGATGATGAGCGCATGGCTCGGCAGCGCCAGCGGCGCGGCAAAGGCCAGCAGCCACAGCACGGGCTCCCACCAGCGAAAGCGCCGGGCCTGCAGCAAGGTGTTTTGCAGGTTCGACATCACTTGCCCCCCTTGCGCACAAAGAGGCCCTGGGGGCGCCAGATGAGAATCAGGATCATGAGGCTGTACACAATGAAGGCGCCCAGCTTGGGGATGTAGTACTTGCCTGCCACGTCGGCAATGCCGAGCAGCAGCGCGGCCAGCAGCGGGCCGGTGATGGACGAGGTGCCGCCGACCGCCACCACGATCAAAAAGTAGATCATGAACTTGAGCGGGAAGCTCGGGTCGAGACCCAGCACCTCCGCGCCCAGCGCACCGCCCAGGCCAGCGAGGCCGGACCCGAAAGCGAAGGTGGACAAAAACACGATGTTCACGTTGATGCCCATGCCAGCTGCCACGCGCTGGTCGTCCACACTGGCGCGCAGGCGGCTGCCGAAGCGGGTTTTGGTGAGCACATACTGCAGGCCCACGGTGAGCGCAGCGCACACCGCGATGATGAACAGGCGGTAGTGCCCCATGCCCAGCATGAGGGCACCGGTGCCGATCTCGGTACGGCCCTTGAGCCATTCAGGCAGCTGCATGATCTGCTGCGTGGAGCCCACAAAGTAGTCCACGCTGGCCACGGCCATGAACACCAGGCCAATGGAGAACAGCACCTGGTCCAGGTGGGCCTTGTGGTACAGCGGGCGGTACAGCGTGCGCTCCAGCACGCCGCCCAGCACGGCCGTACCGACAAAGGCGATGGGCAGGCAGACGAGGAAGGGCACATCCAGCCGCTGCATGAGCAGCACGGTGATGTAGCCCCCCGCCATGGCAAAGGCCCCGTGCGCGAGGTTGATGAAGTTCATCAGCCCCATGGTCACGGCCAGGCCGACTGCCAGGATGAACAGCAGCATGCCGTAGGCAACGCCGTCGAAAAGAATGGTCAGCATGAAATCACTTCATTGAAGACAAAAGTGCACCACCCTGCTCAGGGCTGTGGAAGTGCGACGAATCACCAAAGCCGGACGTTCAACCTGCGGCCCCCGGTTTCGACAGGCTCAGCCCGAACGGATCGAGAGGGAGCCTGCCCGTAAATACTGGCGCGGCCCAGACCAGCGGCCGCCGCGCAAGGGTCGCCCCGCCGCGCTGGCGGCGCCCCCCTTGGGGGCTGAGTGCCGCGGCTCCGAGCCTGCCTGCGCAGGCTTGGACGGCAACGAAGAGTGGCCGCATCTGGCGGACACACCGAGCGGGTCGCGGCTCAGGGGGGCTTATTTAGTCTTGCCGGGGTCCTTGACGTCCTTGATCACGTCGAACTCCACGTTATACAGCTGGCCGTTCACGCGCTCCACCTTGCGCAGGTACACGTCCTGCACGATGTCGCGGGTCTGCGCATCGATGAACACCTTGCCGCGCGGGCTTTCGAAGATCTGGCCCTTCATGGCGGCCAGCAGGGCGTCACCGCCGCCGGCACCCTTGGTGGTCTTGAGCGCTTCATAGATCACGCGCATGCCGTCATAGCCACCCACGGCCATGAAGTTGGGACGCAGGCCCTTGTTGGCCTTCTCGAAGGCTTCCACGAACTTCTTGTTCATGGGCGAGGGGTGCGCCGCCGAGTAGTGGTGCGAGGTGACCACGCCCAGCGCGCCGTCGCCCATGTCGTTGAGTTGATCGTCGTCCGTCACGTCGCCGGTGCCGATGAGCTTGATGCCGGCCTTGTCCATGCCGCGCTCCAGGAACTGCTTCATCACCGCAGCGCCCGCGCCCGAGGGCACAAAGACAAACAGCGCGTCGGGTTTGGCGTCGCGCACCTTCTGCAGGAAGGGAGCGAAGTCGGGGTTGCGCAGCGGCACGCGCAGGGCTTCGGTCACCTGGCCGCCGTTGAACGTGAGGCGCTGGTTGAAGAACTTTTCGGCGTCGATGCCGGGGCCGTAGTCGCTCACCAGGGTCACGACCTTCTTGATGCCGTTCTTGGGTGCCCAGTCGGCCAGGGCCACCGACACTTGCGGCAGCGTGAAGCTGGTGCGCACCACATAGGGCGAGGCCTCGGTGATGCTCGACGTGGCGGCAGCCATCACCACCAGGGGGGTCTTGGACTGCGTGGCCAGCGGGGCGGTGGCCATGGCCGAGGGCGTGATGCCCATGCCGGCGAGCACGTTGACCTTTTCGTTGACGACCAGCTCCTGGGCCAGGCGGCGGGTCACATCAGGAAGACTGGTGTCGTCTTTGATGATGAGCTGCACCTTCTTGCCACCCACCATGTCGCCGTTCTGGGCCATGTACAGGCGCGCTGCGGCTTCGATCTGGCGGCCGGTGGTGGCTTGCTGGCCGGTCATGGGCAGAACCAGGCCGATCTTGAACACGTTGTCCTGCGCCACGGCGGGCAACACGGTCAGGCCGGTGGACAGCGCGATGGCGGCGGCAGCCGAGGCACGAAGAAGGTGGCGTTTTTGCATCGTTGTCTCCTGTGGAAAGTCGTTGTATACAGAAAATGCTGGCGGGAGTTTGGCGTGGGCTGGGTTATTTCACAAGCGCAAATTCAAGCATTCAGGTATCGCCAAATGCAATAACCCAAGGAGCCCCGGACGCCTGCACCGGCCGTTATGCCCGCTCGCGGATCAGCTGTACACCGGGCAAGCCCTGCACCTGCGACGCCTGCACCGCCGCCAGCAGGTTGCGCCGGGTGATGCGCGAGTGCTCTCGCAGGATGGCCTCGGCCCGTGCCCCCTCGCGCCGCTCGATGGCATCGAGCGCCTGGCGGTGCTGGTCTTGCGCCACCACCAGCATGTCGCGCGCCTGGGCCGAATGCGTCTGCACCACCACAAACGCAGAGGGCGACGCAAACGGCAGGCCCTTGACGCGGTCCAGCTCCCGCGCCACCACATCGCTGCCCACCATGCGGCTGAGCAGCAGGTGAAACCTTGCATTCAGCTCCACATAGCGCGAAAAACCTTCGTCATCCAGCGTGGGCGGTGCCAGGGCACTGTCGATGGCGTCCAGGCAGGCATGGGCCTCGGCCAGCAGGGCGGGGGCCACGCCCCGCTCGGCCGCCAGGCGCGCGGCCAGCCCTTCCATGGTGCCGCGCAGTTCAATGGCGTCGGCCACATCGGTTTCAGAGAACGTGCGCACGGCGTAGCCGCCACCGGGCAGGCGGTGCAGCAGGCCCTCCTGCTCCAGCCGCATCAGCGCGGCGCGAATGGGCGTGCGCGACACCCCCAGCTTCTCGACGAGGGTCAGCTCGGCAATGCGGGCGCCGCCGGGCAGCTCGCCCGCCAGGATCATCTCGCGCAGGCGCAATTGCGCCTTGACGGCCTGCGAGGTACCTGCCTCGGCGGCCTCGGCCGGCAGGGCAATGGTCAGGGGTTCGGGAGGGTTCATGGCGATAGGGAGCGATGCGACCAGCGAGGGGGAGGGAGTCAGTCAGCGCAATGTATACACAAACCAAAACAACATCCACTCAAAAACACTTCAACACATTACAAAACAACAAGTTAGAAGATATGCCAGAGTGCAATAGCTGCTTTACGCCTTTACTATGTATACATAAACTCCCCTTTTTCGCACAATTGCCCCACCTAGCCTGCGATCTGCGAGCGGGCTGTATACCAAGCCCGCAACGACACCATCCACCCACGGAGAGAGACAACCATGTATCCCAAGAACGCCTGGTACGTAGCCTGCACGCCCGACGAGATCGCGGACAAGCCCCTGGGCCGCACCATCTGCGGCGAGAAGATCGTGTTCTACCGCCCCGCGCCCGACCAGGTCGCCGCGCTGGACGACTTCTGCCCCCACCGGGGTGCCCCGCTGTCGCTGGGCACGGTGTGCGAAGGCCACCTGCAGTGCGGCTACCACGGCCTGCGGGTGGAATGCACGGGCAAGTCGGTGTCCATGCCCGGCCAGCGCGTGCAGGGGTTCCCCAAGGCGCGCAGCTTTCCGGTGGTGGAGCGCTATGGCTTCATCTGGGTGTGGCCCGGCGACGCCGACAAGGCCGACCCCGCCACCATTCACCACCTGCCCTGGGCCAACAACCCCGAATGGGCTTACGGCGGCGGGCTGTACCACATCGCCTGCGACTACCGCCTGATGATCGACAACCTGATGGACCTGACGCACGAGACCTATGTGCACTCCACCAGCATCGGCCAGAAGGAAATCGACGAGGTGCCCTGCAAGACCCGCGTGGAGGGCGACGAGGTGATCACCAGCCGCTTCATGGAAGGCATTGAAGCCCCCCCATTCTGGAAGATGGCGCTGCGCATGAACGGCCTGCCCGATGACCAGCTGGTGGACCGCTGGCAGATCTGCCACTTCACGCCCCCCAGCCATGTGCTGATCGAGGTGGGCGTGGCCCTGGCCGGCAACGGCGGCTACAACGCCCCGGCCGACAAGAAGGCATCGAGCATCGTGGTGGACTTCATCACGCCCGAGACCGAAACCTCGATCCACTACTTCTGGGGCATGGCCCGCAACTTCAAGCCGCAAGACCCGTCGCTCACCACCCAGATCCGCGACGGCCAGGGCAAGATCTTTGCGGAGGACCAGCAGATGCTGGAGCTGCAGCAGGAGAACCTGCTGCGTTACCCCGACCGCAAGCTGCTCATGCTCAACATCGATGCGGGTGGCGTGCAGTCGCGCAAGATTCTAGACCGCCTGCTGGCGGCAGAACACGCGCCTGCGACAGCACAGGCGGTGGCCGCATGACCGCGCAGGAGACCCTGCAGGTCCGCGTCGTCAAGAAGCAGGCCGAAGCCGAGGGCATCGCCAGCTATGAACTGGCGCGGCTGGACGGCGCCGCACTGCCGCCGTTCAGCGCGGGCTCGCACATCGATGTGCACCTTCCCAACGGATTGGTGCGCCAATACTCGCTGTGCAATGCCTCCCACGAGTCGCACCGCTACCGCATCGCCGTGTTGCGTGACCCGGCATCGCGCGGCGGCTCGGTCGCCATGCACGACAGCGTGCACGAAGGCGACGTGATCACCATCAGCACGCCGCGCAACCACTTTGCGCTGCACCCTGCGCAGCGCACGCTGCTGCTGGCGGGCGGCATTGGTGTGACGCCACTGCTGTGCATGGCCGACCGGCTGGCGCGCACGGGCGCTGACTTTGCGCTGCACTACTGCACCCGCTCTGCCGAACGCACGGCGTTTGCTGCCGAAATTGCCGCATCGGCCATTGCGCCCCACGCCCACTTTCACTTCGATGCAGGCGCCCCCGAGCAGAAGCTGGACACCGCCGCCGTGCTGGCGGCCCCCGGCTCCGACAAGCGTCTGTACGTGTGTGGCCCGGCAGGCTTCATCGACCATGTGGTGACCACCGCCAAGGCCCTGGGCTGGGCGCAGGACCACATCCACCTGGAATACTTTGGCGCACCGGCACAGGACACCTCGGGCGACCAGGGGTTTGAGGTGCGCATTGCCAGCACGGGCAAGGTCTACCCGATTGCGCCCGATGTGTCGGTGGTGGAAGCGCTGCGCAAGGAGGGCATCGACATCCTGACCTCGTGCGAACAAGGCGTGTGTGGCACCTGCCTCACGCGCGTGCTGGAGGGCGAGGTGGACCACCGCGACATGTACCTGACCGACGAAGAAAAGGCGGCCAACGAGCAGTTCATGCCCTGCTGCTCCCGCGCGCGCAGCAAGCTGCTGGTGCTCGACCTGTAGGCGACCCCAACAAAAAGGCGCTGCAACCTTCGGGCTGCAGCGCCTTTTTCATTACTCCTGAATTGATAGCTACCAGCACATGAAAATCATGCGCTAGAAGCCCATTTCACTTCGAATTCACTTCAATCCCGTTCGTCGGCGGCCACACGGATGGTGTCACGGCCATTGCGGTCCTTCACACGGCCCAGGTCAGTGTCGAGGGCGCGGGCCAGTTTGTCGGCCGCGCCGATGAAGGCGTTGGCCATCTTGTCGGCCTCATCAGTCACGGTGATGGGCTGGCGGCCCGTGACGCGCGCTTCGATGCGGCAGCGCTTGTCATTGGCACCGGACTTGCCCGCATCCAGGTCGGTGAGGAACACCTCCAGCCGCGTCACATGGTCCTGAAAGCGGGACAGCCGGCTCTTGCACTCGTCCGTGATCCAGCGCGCCAGCGAATCGCCGCCGTGGATGTGGTCGTCGGTGTTGACTTGTACTTGCATGGAGAGGGTCCTTCCTGATGAAGTTGCGAAGTCCCCATCATGGCACCTGCATCCATATCCCCGGTGAATACATGTCAAAGGATGTAGAGAGCCTGGTGACGATGTCGCGGGGGATGGTCCACAGGCTCTTAAAGTTTGTCGAGCGCCACGGCGGCCTGCCAGGGCGCATCGGCAGGCAACCCCCGCGCTTCATTCACACGCGCCAGCAGGCGGGTAGCGGCCGGGTCTCCGGGCAGCCGCTCCAGGACCGTTGCCAGCTGCACCTCGGCGCCGGCCCAGTCACGCGCATGGAAGGCGTTCAACGCGGCCAGGCTGGCATCGCGCACCGCCGCATCCTCGCATGGCGTGAATACGCGCACGGGCTCGGTCTTGCCCTTGACGATCACATCGTCCAGCGCGCGCAACGCCGCTGTCGGCGGCAGCTGCGCTGCGGTGGCGGCCGACAGCAGGATGCCGGTGCCAAACGCCTTGTTGGCGCCCTCCAGCCGCGCGGCCAGGTTCACCGCGTCGCCAATGGCCGTGTACGAAAAGCGCTGGTCCGAGCCCACATTGCCCACCACCACACGCCCCGTGTGCAGCCCGATCCGCATGTGGATGGGCGGCAGTCCGCGCGCGCGCAGGTCGGCCACCAGCGCCTGCATGGCCTGCTGCATGGCGATGGCGGCGGCCACGGCGTGTTCGGCATGCCGCGGGTCGTCCAGCGGCGCACCCCAGAAGGCCATCACCGCGTCGCCAATGAACTTGTCCACGGTGCCGCCCGTGGCGTGCACGATCGGCGTCATGGCGTTGAAGTAGCCGGTGAGCACCTCCACCGTCTGTTCGGCACTGAGCTGCTCGGACAGCGTGGTGAAGTTGGCCAGGTCGGTGAACATGAGCGTGACCTCGCGTGCCTCGCCACCCAGGCGCATCAGCTCGGGCTGCGCAATGAGGCGCGAGACCACGGCGGGCGGCACGTACTGCGCAAACATCGCCCGCGTCTGGCGCGCGCGCTGGCGCACCACGGCATAGCCCACCAGCGCAGCCGCCCCATAAATGGCGACTGCCGCCGCCGCAGGCAACAGCGGCGGCCACCACAGGCGCGGGCCGGCAAACAGCCCCCACGACACGGCGCCCATGGCCACCACCAGCGCCGCCGTCAGCGCCGCCGCGCCCGCCGGGTGCAGCCGCCGGCTCGCCCCCAACAGCACAGGCAGCAGCAGCACGGTGATCACCAGGGTCCACGCGTCCGACACGCTGCGCAGCCCGCCGCCGGTGAGGTAGTTGTCCAGCAGCGTGGCCTGCAGCTCCACCCCCGGGAAAAGCCGCTCACCGCCCGCCGTGCCAAACGGCGAGTTGAACAGGTCGGCCTGCGAGTGCGCCAGCTCGGTGGCGGTGCGCGCCGAGCGCCCCACTAGCACGATCTTGCCCTTGAAGAAACCTGCAGGCAGCAGCCCCGGCTCCAGCGCCTGGTAGTACGAGCGCGTGTCAAACGTGCCACGCGGGCCCCGGTAGCCGATCCAGTCGAAATGGTGCAGCGCCGGGGTCTGGCCGCGCGCCTCGGTCACGCGCTGGGCCAGCCGCAGCGCAAAGCCTTCGCGCGCGACGGGGGCGCGGCGCACCACGAAGTCGTCGTCCGGCTCGACCCCGGCATCGCCCGCATCAGCGCCAGCGTCCAGAAACCGCTGCAGCGGCTGGATGTCCATCCACAGCGCGGCATTGGCGCTGTCGATCTTCTCGCGGGTGGAGGCCAGCACCACGGGCACGCCCTGCCCCACCTGGGCCATCGTGCGGTCCAGAGCGGCGTCTTCGGCCTCGGTGGTGGGGTCGGCAAAAACAATGTCCAGCCCCACGGCCAGGGCGCCGTCTGCGCGCAGCCGCTCCAGCAGCGCCGCATGCACGCTGCGCGGAAATGGCCAGGTCTGCTGCAGCTCCTGAAACGTCGGCTCGTCGATCGCAAGAATCACCACCGGCACGGTCGTGCGGTGGGGGGCCGCCAGCGCCGTCAGCACGTCAAAGGTCTTGAACTCCAGCGCATGCCATGTGCGGCTGAGCGTGGCGGCCCCTACCAGCAGCAACGCCAGCACCCCCGCCGCGAGCGAGAGCCACCGCTGGCGCTGCCGAGCCTGCGGCACCGCCGCCCGATCAGAAGCGATAGCGCGCATCCAGGACATAGCGGGTCTTTTGCCGGTCGGACTTGGGCGCCCACAGGTTCATGGCCGCAACGCCCACCACCCAGCGTTTGTCCTGCGTTTCCCAGAAGCCCATCAGGTCCACGCCCCAGCCCGGCGCTCGGCGCGTGAGGTTCTCCTTGTCCTCAAACCGCTCCGAGCGGTACACCGCGCGCGCGCTCAGGTACAGGCGCTGCGCGCTGGCCCAGGTGGCGCCCAGCGCGACGGTGTGGCGCGGAATGTAGGGAATGCGCCCCACCACCTCAGCACCACCGTCAAGCATGCGGCTTTCGCTGTGCTGGTACAAGTACTTGGCGTAGCCCGACCAGCGGCGGCTGAACATGTGGTTGACCGTGCCACCCAAAGTCTGCAGCGTGCCGCGCTCAAAACTCGGCGTGTCCTCCAGCAGATCACTGGTGGACAGGTTGACCAGTTGCGCGTTGCGCATCTCTTCGAGGAACGGCAGGCTGGGCGTGCGCAGGTCCACGCCGACGGTGCCGGGGTTGTTCACCCGCAGATGGTCGGCCCGCAGGCCCACAAAGGTGTTGGCACCCACCTCCATGCCCAGCTGTGCCACTGTGCGTTTGTGGCGCCCTCCGGCCTCCACCAGTCGGTCCTCGACAGGAATGCCTGCGGTCTCCACGCTGGCGAGGGTGGAGACGCTGAGAGGCCGCAGCCAGTCCTGATAGGCCACGCGCAGCGTGGTGCCCGCAGCAGGCTGCCACACCGCGCCCAGGCGCGGCGTGACCACGCGCTCGGTGTCCGCGCGGCGGGCCTGGTCTTCGCTCAGGGCATCCAGCCCCACCAGGTAGCTCTGCGTGAGGCCGTCCACGCGGTGGCGGATTTGCTGCAGCCCCAGGGCTGCGTCCAGGCTCAGCGCCGGGTCCAGGCGTTGCGTGGTGGCCAGGGTGAGGCCGGTGTAACGACGGTCAATGCGGTTGTAGCCTGCCAGGACGAGGTAGTCGCGGTACAGGCCCACGCCTGGGATGTCAGCCACCACGGCGGCCTCGCCCGCCAGCAGGTTGTTCTGGCGCTCGCGCACATGCTCCAGCGTCACGCTCCAGCGGCTGCCGGGGGTGGTGTCCACGGTGTGGCGCAGCTGAATGTCGCTGAAGTCCTTGCGCGGGGCACTGCTCACGCCCATGACGGTCAGGAACGGTGGCTCGATGTAGGCCGTGGGGTAGCGCAGCAATTGCAGGTTGTCCACGCTGCGGCCCAGCTTGATCCAGGTCTGCTCCGTCGGCCCCCACCGGTAGGCCATGCCCAGGGCGCCCTGGGTGACGGTGTCGTCCAGCGAAGTCTCCTGCGCGTTCTGGCCGCGCAGGCGCATGCTGAACTGGTTGGCGTAGGCAAACAGGTTGATGCGCTCGGTGGGCTGCATGCCCACCCCAGCGGTGATGGCATGGGCACGCAGGTCTCCCTCGCCCGCACGCATGGCAGGAAGTCGGTTGACCTGCAGGTCGAACGGATAGGCACTCACATCCGCCGTCTGCGCCTTGAAGAACCAGGACACCGGCACATGGCTGTTGTCCAGGCCATTGAGCGTGACCGCTGGCGCACGCATCCGGTAGAACTCGCGGTCCAGCGTCACACCCACCGATCCGTGGCTGCCGGGCTGCTGCAGCAGCGGCGAATAACGCTGGCTGCCCCCAAACGCCATGGGGTCGGTCAGAAAGCCCTGGAACAGCGCCGAGTTCTTGTTGAATTCGCCCGCATAGCGGTCTGCCATGAACAGGTGGCTGCCGCCCCAGTAGGGGTAGAAGCTCTGCTGCGCCATCTCCAGCGCCCAGTCTTCCATGCCAAAGAACGCCAGCGATGACCCCAGGTTCGCACTGCCCTTCTGGTCGTTGGCCACTTGGTTGAGCGACTTGAGATATGGCATGCGCGCTACGGCCGCGCGCGCAGCCTCCACCGCTTCGCCGGGCTGGAACAGATCGGTGTGGATCTGTGCCAGCAGCATGTAGGGCACAGGGTCCTTGTCGTCCAGCACGGTCGCCTGTTGCAAGGTGGTCAGCGCATCCTGGTGGCGGCCCAGCTGGTAGTAGGCCACAGCGGTCCAGGTCTTGGCGCGGGCATAGCGCGGCTCCATCACGCCCGCTCGCAAGAACGCATCCAGCGCGGCGTCCGGCTGCCCTTGTTTGAGGTGCAGCAAGCCCTGGCCGGTGAGCGCAACGTAGTCCGCCGGGTTGTCACCCAGCGCGGTGGCAAAGGCCTGGCCCGCCTCGGTGAACTGATTCACAAAAGTTTCCAGGGTGCCCAGCTCGCCCCAGCCACCGGGCGATTGTGGGGACAGCTGCAGCGCGCGCCGTAGGTTCTCGCGGGCGGGGCGCGGGTCCTCGCGCTCGGCGTGTGCACTGCCCAGGCCTTGCCAGGCGCGTGCATCGCCCGGTGCCAGCGTCTGCGCCTCGGCATAGGCCGCCAGCGTGCCGGGCGCATCGCCCCGGCGCCGGGCCAGTTCGGCGCGCACCAGCGCCAGGTCAGCATGGGCCGTGCCTTGCGCGGGGGCCAGGGTGGCAGCCGCTTCGTCCACCCGGTCGCTCAATATCTGCACCCGCGCCAGCTGCGCCACCAGCGCCGGGTGGGCGGGCCAGCGCTGGAGCGCCGTGCGCAGCGTCCCGGCCGCTGCAGCCCCTTCGCCCTCCATCAGCTGCACGTCGGACTGCATGAGCCACGCGGGCAGCGGCGCGGCGTCCACCGCAGCCACCTGCCGCGCCAGCGACCCGCTTGCGGCCAGCAGGTCGCCCGCCTGCAGGGCCACGGCCGCATCAAGCACATCCACCCATACAGGCGCTGCAGTAGTGCGCGCCTGCGCCAGCGCGGCACGGGCCGCCGCGAGGTCGCGCGCCGCCAGGGCATCCCGCACGGGCGCCAGCGCTGCAGGCACGGGCTCTGCCGACAGGTGGGGCACCGGGTCGGCCCGCAGCGCGTTGACCCACTGGATGCGGTCTCGCGGCTGGCTCAGCACCAGCTTGACCGGGGCCTTGCCCACTTCGGCCAGCGCCGCTTCGTTGGCGCCCACCGACACCGAGCCCTGCGCGTTGGAAAACTCCACCGTGCCCGAGAGCACGGTGATCAGCGTGCGGCCATCGTCCTCCACACTGATGTCCCAGTCGGTGCCACGGATCGCAGCGGTCGCGGCCGGTGTCTCCAGGTTCAGGCGGCTGCCGTCGGCGCGTTTGGTCTGCGTCCACGCACGGCCGGCGTTGAGCAGCAAGGTGGTCACGGGCTGTGCCGGGGTGGCCACGCCCTTGACCTGCAGCACCGTGTTCTGGTGCAGGCGCAGCTGGGTATCGTCTGCAAACAGCAGTGCCATCTTGGCGGCCTGGCGTGTGCGCACAAAGTCGCCCTGGGCCAGCGCCTGGGCCAGTCGGGCAGGGCCCCAGTCGGCTGCGGAGGCGGCACGCTGGTCACCTGCGCCTTGCAGGCTGATGATCTCTGCCGCCGCACCGGCGGGCACAGTGGCCTGTGCCACCAGCGGACAGGCGGCAGCAGTCGCGGCCACCAGCGCAGCCAGGGCGGACAAACGGAATTTTGGATGGGACATTTTTTCTGCTTTCGGGGAAGGCGTGCATCGCGCCACCGGGCGCCCCTCCCTGGCACCGGGTGAGCCGAAATTATGGCGATCAGCCCCCCAGATTTCGCCCGCGTCCCGTCGACATGCGGACACATTTCATGAAGAAAGCCACATTTCGTTGCAGGTTGTGGCGCTTTGCGCGCCCCACCAACCCATGGAGGCGACGCGCCGCTCCGCACGGCCCTTTCCTACAGACGCCACAGGGGGTGCGGTGCTACAACTGCAGGAATCACGCGCACAAGCGCTGCCCGGAGCTTTCCCCCCATGCCTGCTGCCCCCCGCCTCAAGATTGGCCTGTCCGCCTGCTTTCAACACGCCGACCCTGCACGCCCGCTGTTCACGGGCAAGACGCTGCAGTACGTCGAGCAGTCCATCGCCCACTGGCTGATGTCGGCCGGTGCCATGGTGGTGATGGTGCCCTGCCCCACGGGCGAGACCGCGCGTGGTGACGTGACGCTGGACCACTACGCCGAATGGCTGGACGGCATCGTGATGCACGGCGGCGCCGATGTGTGGCCGGGCAACTATGGCGAGGAGCCCCTGCGCGAAGAGTGGGTGGGCGACCGCGTGCGCGACCTGTACGACCTGGCCGTGGTCAAAGCCTTTGCCCAGGTCGGCAAGCCCATCTTTGGCGTGTGCAGGGGCCTGCAGCTCATCAACGTGGCCTTTGGCGGCGCGCTGTACCAGGACATCGAGACCCAGCACCCCGGTGCGCAGCAGCACCGCAACGCCAGCACCTACGACCAGCACTTTCACGACATCCACATCCTGCCTGACTCGCACCTGGCCAAGCTGTACCCCAACATGCCGCGCGCGCGGGTCAACAGCATCCACCACCAGGGCATCAAACGCGTGGCGCCCGAGTTTGTGGTCGAGGCCCTGAGCGAGCCCGACGGCGTGCCCGAGGCGATTCGCCTCAAGCCCGCGCCAGGGCGCGGCTACATCGCCGCCACGCAATGGCACCCGGAGTTCCACAAGCAGGGTTCAGACACGCTGGACGACACGGCCATCCTGAATGACTTTCTGGCGGCGTGCGAACAGGCCAAGGCCCACCCACGGCCGGTGCTGCGCCCCGCGCCTTCGTTGCGGGAACGGGCGGCGCGGCGGCTGCGAAAGGCGCTGTCACGGCAGCGCGACTGACCCTGCGGGTCAGGCTCCTTCCACAGGCAACACAGCGGCCAAGACATCTTGCAGCTGCGCCCGCAGCCAGCGGTGTGCCGCGTCTTGCTGGTAGCGCACATGCCAGATCAGGTACATGGGCAGACTGGGGCAGGCCACGGGCACCGGCACACCCGCCAGCGCGGCCAACGCGGTGCGCCCCATCAGCGACGGCGCTGTAGTGAGCAGCGAGGTACCCCGCACAAACGCGGGCAGCGCGGCAAAGCCCGGCACGCGCACCACCAGGCGGCGGCGCACGCCACGTGCTTCCAGTTGCCGGTCCAGTTCCAGCCCCCGGTGCGCCTCGTAAGCCACCGTGGCGTGGTCCGCCGCCAGGTACTCCGCCTCTGAGGCCGGAGCGTTGCGCACGGCCGGGTCATAGAACACGCGGTATTGGTCTTCAAACAGACGCTTCTGCACGATGTCGGTGCCCTCGGGCGGGCGGGGGCTGATGACCAGTTGGCACGCGTCAGACCGCAGCAGCTCGGCGCTGGGCGCGCCGCTGGGCACGATACGCAGCGTGACGCCCGGTGCGGCGCGGCGCAGGCGCGCAGCCAGCGCGGGCAAAAGCAGGTCGCGCTGAAAGTCGTTGGCGGCGATGGTCAGCTCGGTCTGCCAGGCGCTCGGGTCAAACTCGGCCCCTTGGGCAAACCGCTGCATCTGGTGCAGCATGTCACGCGCGGGCTGGGCCAGGGCCTCGGCCCGGGCGGTGGGCACGATGCCACGCCCGCGCTTCACAAACAGCGGGTCGCCGGTAATGGCGCGCAGCTTGTCGAGCAGGTGGCTCACGGCCGACTGGGTGACGCCCAGGCGATTAGCCGCCGCCGTGATGCTGCCCGTCTCCAGCACGGCCAGCAGCAGCTTCAGCAGGTGTCCGTCCAGCGCTGATCCATCGAAATTGCTCATGCATTCGATGATGTTTTGAGGCTTCATCTTTGGCAATGGCGTCGCGACACTGCGGGCTGACTTACATCAAGCCCCGGAGACTTCCATGCCTTCCCGACTGCCCCCGATCCCCGGCACCACGCCGTTCGATGGCGACCAGGCCCGCAAGGGCTATGCGCTGAACAAGATGTGCTTCTCGTTCAACGACGAGGCCAACCGCAAGGCCTTTCTGGCCGACGAAGAGGCGTACATGAAGAAGTACGGCCTGAACGAGCAGCAGGCCGCCGCCATCCGCGCCAAGAACGTGCTGCAGCTGATTGCCGCGGGCGGCAACGCCTATTACCTGGCCAAGTTCGCGGGCATCTTCAAGCTGGACATGCAGGACATCGGCGCGCAGCAGACGGGCATGACCAAAGACGAATTCAAGGCCATGCTGGTCGCAGCGGGCAAATAAGGAGACATCACATGGCACAACTCATCGGCGGCCTCGGCACCTCGCACATCCCGGCCATCGGCAACGCCATCCACAAGGGCCTGCAGAACGATCCGTACTGGAAGCCCTTCTTCGACGGCTTTCCACCCATCCGCCAGTGGCTGGGCGAGAAGCAGCCTGACGTGGTGGTGATGTTCTACAACGACCACGGTCTGAACTTCTTCCTCGACAAGATGCCCACCTTTGCCGTGGGTGCGGCGGCGCAATACAACAACGCCGACGAAGGCTGGGGCATCCCCACGCTGCCGCCGTTCCCGGGCGAGGTGGACCTGTCGTGGCACCTCATCAACACACTCATCGAGCAAGAGTTTGACGTGACCACCTGCCAGGAGATGCTGGTGGACCACGCCTGCACCCTGCCGCTCAAACTCTTCTGGCCCGAGGGCGATTGCCCCGTGACGGTGGTGCCAGTGTGTATCAACACCGTGCAGTTCCCGCTGCCCTCGGCCAAGCGCTGCTACGCCCTGGGCAAGGCCGTGGGTCAGGCGATCAGCAGTTGGAACAGCGACAAGAAGGTGGCGGTGATCGCCTCGGGCGGGCTGAGTCACCAGCTCGACGGCGAGCGCGCGGGCTTCATCAACAAGGCGTTTGACCTGCAGTTCATCGAGAGCCTGACCAGCAACCCCGAATGGGCCACGCAGTTCAGCGTGCACGAGCTGGTGGAAAAGACCGGCACCCAGGGCGTGGAACTGCTGATGTGGCTGGCCATGCGCGGGGCGCTGTCCACCGCCAGCGCGGGGGTGCGGCGGGTGCACAGCAACTATCACATCCCCATTTCGAACACGGCCACGGCGGTGATGGCCCTCGAAACGGTGTAGTCCAGCAATTTTCAGGTAATTTTGGCTGCAAGCGCATGATTTTCATGCGATTGCAGCTATCAAATCAGGAGCAAATTGCCGCTATCGCTTGACCCCAGACTGGCGTCAGACAATCAAAATACTGTAAATTCATCCAGTGAATTTACAGTCCAAACTCGCCATCTTGGCCGACGCCGCCAAGTACGACGCCTCGTGTGCATCGAGCGGCGCTGCGCCGCGCAACTCTGTGGGCGGGCGCGGCATGGGCTCCACCGAAGGCATGGGCATCTGCCACAGCTACGCGCCGGATGGGCGGTGCATCTCGCTGCTCAAGATTCTGCTCACCAACTTCTGCCAGTACGACTGCCTGTACTGCGTGAACCGCGTGACCAGCAACGTGCCCCGGGCGCGCTTCACGGTCGATGAGGTGGTGCGGCTCACGCTCGATTTCTACCGCCGCAATTGCATCGAGGGGCTGTTCCTCTCCAGCGGCATCATCCAGAGCCCCGACTACACCATGGAGCAGGTGGTGGAGGTGGCGCGAGTGCTGCGCGAAGAGCACGACTTTCGCGGCTACATCCACCTCAAGACCATTCCCGACGCGTCGCCCGAGCTGATGGAACGCGCTGGCCGCTATGCCGACCGCCTGTCCATCAACATCGAGCTGCCCACGGCCGAAGGCCTGAAGGCGCTGGCCCCTGAGAAAAACAGCGCCGCCATCGACCGGTCCATGGCCCGCATGGCGGTGCACATTGGCGAATCCCGCGCCGCGCGCAAGGAGAAGGCTGCACAGGCCATCGTGTCGATGCCGCAATCGCGCACCACGCGCCGGGCTAGCGTGCCGCACTTTGCGCCCGGCGGGCAAAGCACGCAGATGATCGTGGGGGCCGATGCCACCAGCGATCACATCATCCTCGCCACCAGCGCGCGGCTGTATGGCGCGCACCAGCTGCGGCGCGTGTATTACTCAGCCTTCAGCCCCATCCCCGACGCCGCCCACGCCCTGCCGCTGGCCGCGCCGCCCACAGTGCGCGAGCACCGGCTGTACCAGGCCGACTGGCTGATGCGCTTTTACGGCTTCACCCACGACGAGATCGTGCCACCCAGCCAAGGCGCCCCAGGAGGTCAGGTGGGCATGCTGGCGCTGGACATGGACCCCAAGCTGGCCTGGGCGCTGGCGCACCGCGAGCGTTTTCCCGTCAACCTCAACACCGCCCCGCGCGAACTGCTGCTGCGCGTGCCGGGTTTTGGTGTGCAGACGGTGGACCGCCTGCTGGCCGCGCGCCGCGTGCGCCGCCTGCGGCATGCGGACCTGGCGCGGCTGCACGTGCCGCTGAAGAAAGTGCTGCCCTTTGTGGAGGCGGCCGACTACCGCCCAGGCCGCGCGCTGGACGCCGCTGACCTCGCCGCGCAACTGGCGCCGCCGCCGGTGCAGCGCAGCCTGTTCTGAGCTGGAGAGGCCCGCATGCAGCGCCACACCATCACGCTGGACCACGCCACCGACTGGCCCGGTTTTCGCCAAGCGGCACGCTCCCTGGTGCAAGCCAACGTGCCTCCGCAGGCTGTGGACTGGCGCTGCCTGGCGGATGCCGCCGAAGACCTGTTCGCGCCCGAACCTGCAGTCAGCGACACCTGGCCCAGCGCAGCCCCCGATGCGCCGCCGCTGCGCGTGCCGCCCGACTTTTTGCACCTGTGCGAGCAGCTCATCCTGCACCGCGACCCGGGCCGCTTTGCGCTGATGTACCGCCTGCTGTGGCGCATGGCGCAGGGCGGCCATGAAGCCGACAGCGCGCGGCACGACCCGCTGGACGCCGACCGCATGTTGGCCCACCACATGGTCCGCAGCGTGCGGCGGGACATCCACAAGATGCACGCCTTTGTGCGCTTCCGGCCCGTGGTGGAACCCGACGGACAGACTCTGCACATGGCCTGGTTCGAGCCCGACCACTACATCACCGTGGCCAACGCGGGCTTCTTCATCCGCCGCTTCACACAGATGCGCTGGGCCATCCTCACCCCCGACGCCAGCGTGCGCTGGGACGGCCAGCAGCTGCACACCGGCCCCGGCGCGCAGCGCAGCGACGCGCCGCCGCCCGATGCGGGCGAGGCGCTTTGGCTCACCTACTACCGCCACATCTTCAACCCCGCGCGGCTCAAGCGGGCCATGATGAAAAAGGAGATGCCTACGCGCTACTGGCACAACCTGCCCGAGGCCGCGCTCATCACCGAGCTGGCGCAGACAGCACATGAGCGCAGCGCCAAGATGGTGGAGGCCGAGGCCACCGTGCCGCGCAGGCGCATCGCGGGGACAACAACACCCCGTGCGCGGCCCGCTGGTGGTGCGCCACTCAGTCCAGCGCTGCCTCGCGCATCACCCGGAACTGAGGGGCCGACACCGGCGGTGTCCAGCGCCACGGCAGCACCTGCGGCCGCCACAGGGCGCGCAGCACCGTGAGCCGCAGCACACGCTGTGCGCCGGGCCAGGCAGCACGCGCAGCGCGGTCCCACAGCACCTCGGCCTGCGCGGCAATGTGCAGCAAGCCGCCCTCTTCATATTCCACCACCAGCAGGCCTGCCAGCGGGTGCAGCGCAAGGTTGCCCAGGGTGTTGAAGAACTGGTTGCCAGGGTAGTCCGGCAGGCTCAGCACCACGCCGGCCTCCGTGCGCGCCACCTGCACAAAGCCCGGCTCACCGCCCCGGTGCGATACATCCACGCCTTCGCTGTGCCCGGCACCAGGGCGGGGCGCCGAGGCACTGGCAATGAACAGGGTGTCGGCACGCTGCACACGCGCGATGGCGTCGTCGTCCAGTCCGGCCCCCAGCCACTGCACCGGGCCTGGAGCGACCAACGCAGCGCGCAGGCCGGGCTGTCGCGCCTGAATGTATTTGGGGCAGTTGCCAAAGCTCTGCACCACCTGCACGCCCAGGCCGGTATCGCCAAACGCTGCCACCCGCCCGTTCATGCGGTTGCGCCGCCGCGTGTGCGGCTCCAGCCCCAACACGCCCACGGCCGCGTCTGGCGCCAGGTGTGCGAGCACTGGGTCCTTGGAATCCGGCGCAGTCGCGATCTGCATGCGCTGCGCATCGGGGGTGTGCACAAACCCTGGCGGTCCGGCCAGCATCGTGGCCCACGGCTGGCCTTGTTCATCCAAAGTCCCCAGCAGCAAGGTGGGCAGCTTTTCAAACAGCTCGCGGTGCTGGTCGGGCATGTGGTCGCGCAGCACCATCGCACCCACGGCCGCCATGCGCTCGCGCACGCCCACGCGCGCCTGCAAGGCCTGCTCACCGGGGTGGAATGCCTCGGGCGGCACCGGCACCCCAACCGGTGCAGCGGGCACGGTGGCTGTCATGCCGCCACCTGCTCGGCAGTGGGCAGCTGGTCGGCCAGCACCGGGTAGCCCGGCAAGGCCTGCATGCGCGCCACCCAGGCCGCAATGCGCGGGTAGGCATCCAGCGGCAGCCCTGCCAGATGGGCCTGCGAGGTGTAGCTGACCATGGCCACATCGGCCAGGCTGGGCGCTGAGCCCCCGAGCAACCAGGCCCGCCCCTGCAGTTCGTCCTCCATGAAGGCGAGCAGGCGCTTGCCGGTGGCCTGCGCCACCTCGTTCACGGCACGGCCCGTCAACGTCGCAAAGCGCGGCCCCCCAATGCCCGGCGCCAGAAAGCCCGCCGCCAGGCTGAACCAGCGCTGCAGCTGCGCCTGCCCCACGGCGTCTTGTGGCAGCCAGGCACTGCCGGGGGCGTAGCGCTGCACCAGATACACCAGGATGCCATTGCTGTCGCTCAGCACTTGGCCCGCGTCCACCAGCACGGGCACCTGGCCCAGCGGGTTGAGTGCCAGAAACTCCGCGCGCTGGTGTTCGCCGCGCAGCAGATTCACGTCAATCAGTTCATAGGGCAAGCCGAGCAGGGACAGCATCAGCTCCACGCGATGGCAATGGCCCGAGATGGGCATGCGGTACAGCTGGAGCGGGGTGGTAGGGAACATGGTGAAGCCTCGTCGGTGGGTGAGTGAAAAGATGGCTCGACGATATCTATTGCAAGCCACGATGTGAATAACCAATCACCGCTTTTCATAATTGCGGCATCCGCAATAATGGGTTGCATGGACTATCTCGACACCCTGCGCTGTTTTGTGGCTGTGGCGGACGCTGGCGGCTTTGCCGTGGCTGGCCGGCGGCTGGGCTGCTCGGCCACGGCTGTCACGCGCGCCATTGCGGCGCTGGAGGCGCGGCTGGGTGTGCTGCTGTTCCAGCGCAGCACGCGCATGGTGCGCTTGACCGAGGCGGGCGAGCGCTTCTTGCACGACTGCCGTCCCCTCCTGAACGACCTGCTCGAGGCCGAGCAGGCCGCCAGCGGTGCACAGGCCGAGGCCCAGGGGCTGCTGTCCATCACGGCACCGCAGATGTTCGGCATCCAGCATGTGGCCCCCATCGTGCAGGGCTTTTTGCAGGCCCAGCCGCGCGTGCAGGTGCGCACACTGTTCGTCAACCGCCTGGTGCATTTGCTCGAAGAAGGCATGGACGTGGCCATCCGCATCGCGCACCTGCCTGACTCCGGCCTCACTGCGGTGCAAGTGGGCGCGCTGCGCCGCCTGGTGGTGGCGTCTCCCGCCTACCTGGCGCAACACGGCAAGCCACGCCACCCGGCCGACCTGAGCAGCCACCGGGCCATCGGCTTCGCCTTTGACGCACGCACGCCAGCGCCCTGGAAGTTTCGCGATGGCGCCACCGGCCAGCCGCAATTCACATGGATCAGCAACAGCAACGAGGTCGACATTGCCGCCGCAGAGGCAGGCATTGGTCTGACCCGCTGCCTCGCCTACCAGGCCGCAGCCAGCCTGCGCGCTGGGCGCTTGCGCATCGTGCTGGCCGACCACGAACTGCCCCCCGTGCCCGTGCACATCGTGTACCCCGCAGGCCGGCGGGCCCCGGCGAAAGTGCGCGCCTTTGTGGAATGGGCACGCGAGCGCTTGACCAAGGAGCCGGTGCTGAACGGTCGCGGTCTGGGGCGCGGTAACGCCTTGTTGCCAATGACTTCGTAACCTGTCATCGCAACGCCTCCGAGCGCCGTTGCATAGCTAAGTCCGACGCTGTGTCGGGCGGTCATCCGATCTGAAAGGATTTCTCATGAACAAGCTCCTCGCTGCCCTGCTCGCCGGTTTCTTTGTGACCGCATCGTTTGCCCAAGCCCCTGCGGCCCCCGCAACGCCAGCAACCCCCGCGAAGGCCGCGGCGCCTGCGACCCCTGCCACATCGGCCATGCCTGCCACCCCAGCGACTCCAGCCACGCCCGCCACACCAGCGGTCAAAGCCGAAGCCAAGCCCGCAGTAACGCCAACCGCCACCGCGTCGGCCCCTGCAGAAAAGAAGGCAGAGAAGAAGGCGAAGGCCAAGAAGACCAAGGCAGCAGCAGAGAAAAAAGCCGACGCTGCCAAGCCTGAAGCAGCCAAGTAAGTTCCCAGTCGACCACTACACAAAGCCCGCTCTGCGGGCTTTGTGTTTTTCTATCTCAGGGCTCCACGCTGTCGCTGTAGCACCCGCAGAAATGCGAGGACAAGAAATGCGATCGCAAGATCCAGCGCGCTGCATTTCATGCACCGTGGGCACTCACCGCGGGACAGGCTCCGGCAAGCGCAGTGAGGCTGCGGTTGCATTCAGGATTTCGTTCGACAGCTCTTCATCGTCCACCGCGCGCGCCAACACCATGGCGCCTACCAGATTCGCATAGTCGGCCAGCGCACGCTGGCGCTTCGCAGCCTTGGTACGGCCAGGCACCAAGGTGGCCAGTCCTTCCAGTTGGGCGCGCACGCCCTCGGTCACGGCATGACGCACGGCCGGCCCCTGCCGGGCTGCATCACCGCCCAGTGCGGCCAGCAGACAACCCTGACCGGGTGCATCTCGGTGGCGGGGCGAAAGATAAGCCGCCTCGATAGCTGCCAAAGGGTCCTGCCCCTGATCCACAGCGTCACGCGCAATGGCTGCCCAGGCGGTCTGCAGCCGGTGCAAGGCCCTTGCGCTGGCCTGCGCCATCAGCTCGTCCTTGGACGCAAAGTGCCCATAGAACCCGCCATGCGTGAGCCCCGCGCTCTTCATGAGGTCGGCCACACCAATGCCATCGAAACCCTTTTCGCGGAACAACTGCGCGGCCGCATCAAGGATGCGCTCACGGTTTTCCGCCATCTGTTCCTTGCTGACCTTCATTGTGTATCTCTCCTCGGACTGCAAGCCCTGAAACTTAGTCTTGACATTTTAAATGATGATCATCATATAATTTAAACGTGACGATCATCATCTAAAACAAATTTCAGGAAACCTTATGACCACCACAGAGAACCATTCCTCTCGCCCCTCTCTGGGCACAGCCCTCATCACTGGCGCTTCGTCCGGCATTGGTGCCGTGTACGCGGACCGTCTCGCGCGCCGTGGCTACGATTTGATCCTGGTTGCGCGTGACGCCGCACGCCTGGCTGCACTCGCCCACCGTCTGGCGCAGGAGAGCGGGGTGAAGACCGAGGTGCTGCAGGCGGACCTGACCGACCGCAGCGACCTGATCCGTGTGGAGCAGCGTCTGCACAACGACGCCAGCATCACGCTGCTGCTCAACAACGCGGGCATTGCGGTGACAGGGACATTGCTGGACGCCGATATCGATGCCGTGGAACGCATGGTGGCGCTGAACGTGCTGGCACCCACCCGGCTCGCTGCGGCAGCAGCCAAGGGCTTTGCGGCGCGCAAGGCGGGCACGCTGATCAACATTGCCTCGGTTTTGGCACTGCTGCCAGAGATGTTCAACGGCACGTACAGCGGCACCAAGGCCTATCTACTGAACCTCACCCGGTCCCTGCAGCAGGAGCTGGGGCCGATAGGCGTCCGCGTGCAGGCTGTGATGCCGGGTGCAACACGCACCGAGATCTGGGACCGCGCGGGAACACCCATCAGCCACCTGCCGCAAGACATGCTGATGGACGTGGACGCCATGGTGGATGCCGCGCTGGCCGGTCTGGATCAGGGCGAGGCGGTGACCATCCCCTCGCTGGAAGCGGTGCACGAGTGGAACGCGCTGGAAGATGCGCGCCGGGCGCTCGGGCCTTTCCTGTCGCTGCGTCAGCCAGCCCGACGCTACGCGGTCACCACCAGCGCCTGAGCCTTCCTGCACCACAACCGAGGTCTGACCATGCAAGCACTGATTTCTGCCTATGCCCGCTCCCCGTTCCACTTCGCCCGCAAGGGGGCGTTGGCCGATGTGCGGCCCGATGCCCTCGCCGCGCAGGTGGTCACGGGTCTGTTGAAACGCACCGGAATCGACCCTGCAACCCTGGAAGACGTGATTGCCGGCTGCGCGTACCCGGAGGCAGCACAAGGCAACAACATCGCGCGCATCGTGTCGCTGCTGGCGGGCCTGCCACACGAAGTGGGCGGCATGACGGTGAACCGCTTTTGCGGATCGTCCATGTCCGCTATTCACATCGCCGCCGCGCAGATCGAGGCGGGCCTGGGCGAGGCCTTTCTGTGCATTGGCGTCGAGTCCATGACCATGGTTCCGCAAGGGGGCTTCAACTTCTCGGCCCACCCCACGTTGTACGAGCACAGCGATGCGTACATCAGCATGGGAGAGACGGCCGAGAACGTTGCCCACCGATACAGGGTGAGCCGCGCTGATCAGGAAGCACTGGCCGTGTCGTCACACCACAAGGCTGCGGCAGCGCGCGAGGCCGGTCTGCTGCAGGCTGAAATCGTACCTATTGCCCTGGCGTCGGGCGAACTGGTGACTCAGGACGGCTGCATCCGCCCCGGCACCACACTGGAAGCACTGGCGGCGCTGCGGCCCGCATTCCGCGCAGATGGTGTGGTGACCGCTGGCACCTCGTCGCCGCTGACCGATGGTGCAGTGGCTGTCTTGGTGACCACCCACGCATATGCAGCGCGGCACGGCCTGGCCCCGCTAGCCCGCATCCGCGCAATGGCCACTGCGGGCGTAGATCCCGCGTACATGGGCATGGGCCCCGTACCCGCCACACGCAAGGCACTGGCCCGCGCGAAGCTGTCGGTCAGTGATCTGGATGTCGTGGAGATCAATGAAGCGTTTGGATCGCAAGCCCTGGCGTGCATCCGCGAACTGGGCCTGCGCGAAGACACCGTCAATCTGGATGGGGGTGGGCTGTCCATCGGCCACCCGCTGGGCGCCACCGGTGCGCGCATCACGGGCAAGGCCGCTGCGCTGCTGCAGCGCGAGAAGGGCCGCTATGCGCTGGCCACACAGTGCATTGGTGGCGGCCAGGGCATTGCGACGGTGCTGGAGGCCCTATAACCAGCAGAGGCAAATCAGAGGCCCGCGCAGCGGTCTCTGGAATGACTATCAGTGGTGGTGGCCATGCGCACCATGCACATGGCGGTGCGCAACTTCTTCGGGGCTGGCAGCGCGCACTTCAGTGACCTTGCAACTGAAGGTCAACGCCTGGCCTGCCAGCGGGTGGTTGCCGTCCAGATGCACTTCGGGGCCCTTGATCTTGACCACATTGAACACGGCGGGCTGGCCGTCGTTGCCCACGCCTTGCAGCTGGCCGCCGACCTTCACGCCGGGCGGGAACTCGCTTTTGGGAATGGTGCGCACCAGGCTTTCATCGCGCGCGCCGAAGGCGTCTTCCACCGCCAGCTGCAGCGTGGTGCTGAAGCCCACGGCCTGGCCATCGAGTGCGGCCTCGACCTTGGGGAAGATGTTTTCGTAGCCACCGTGCAGGTACGACAGATGCCCCGCATCCAGCGGCTTGCCCTGGGGGGTGGTGACCTTGTAGGTGATGGTGACGGCGGAGTCTTTGGTGATGGTGGTGGCCATGGTGGTGCTTGCGCTTTCAGGCGGTGAAGAATCGACGCGGGGCTGGCAGGGGTATGCCACCAGCCGCCGCGCGGGTCAGAAAGAAACCCTGGATTGTCCACGAGGCGCCGCACGGCCGCCGCAGCGCCCCGTGGAAGCTTGGCAGGGCCTGGTGAACAACCCTATGCGCCCGACAAGGCCTCGGCTGGGCGCTCTTCCTCCGTCTGGCCGGGGTAGCGCGCAAAACGCCGCGCTTCGGTGCCGTGCACCGGGTCCTGGTCGGGCCAGGGCCAGCCGCCGAACTGGGTACGGCGGTAGTCGTTCATGGCCTGCATGATCTCGGCCTGTGTGTTCATCACAAACGGGCCGTACTGCGCCACGGGCTCGGCGATGGGCTGGCCTTGCAGCAGCAGGCATTCCAGCGGCGTGGCGCCGGTGTTGGTCAGCTGCCAGTCCTGCCCGGCCACCAGCTCCAGCGCAGCGTGCTGGCCCACGTCCTGCGGGCCCACGCGCAGGCTGTCGCCCACAAAGAAGTACAGCATGCGGCGCGTGCCCTGGCTGCGCGCGGCGGGCAGCGTCCACTGCGCGCCGGGGTCCATGCGCAGCGTCCAGATGGCCACATCGCCCTCGGGCTGCGAAGCCCAGGACTCGGGTGGCGGCGCCAGCGGCGCGGGCGCGCCGGGCAGAGCGCCCGCCACCACCGTCACCGTGGTGGCACGGCCTGCGTCGTCGTGGTGGACCAGGCGCGGAATGCGCTCGTTCCACAGCATGGTGAAGTGCGGCTCCACCATCTTGTTCTTCGCGGGCAGGTTCAGCCAGATCTGGAACAGCTCCAGCGGGTTGGGCTCGGTGGCGTTGAGCAGCGGGAACATCTCCGAATGCACGATGCCCTTGCCCGCCGTGACCCACTGCACATCGCCCCCGCCAAAACGCGCGGCGGCGCCCAGTGAGTCGGAATGGTCGATGAGGCCCTTGCGCACCAGGGTCACGGTTTCAAAGCCCCGGTGCGGATGGCCCGGAAAGCCAGGCACCGTGTCGCCGTGGTACATGCTCCAACCGTCCTTGCGGCTGAAGTCGCTGCCGATCTGGCGGCCCTCCAGCGACACGGCGGGCGCAAACGCGCTATTGCCTGCGGGGTAGGCGTCGTCATGGTGGGCGCAGAACAGGAACGGGTCCATCGTGGGCCACAGCGGACCCAGCGCCTGGGCCTGCACGACGGGCAGGCTGGCGGCAGACGAAGACACGGAGGGGGAGGACGACATCAAGGACTCCTTGGGTTTGCGCCACCGGCTATCGGGCAGCACGCCTGCCAAAGATAAGGCCAGCGGCCGCATTCAGAAGTGCGTTGTGTGGAACAGTGCGGTGCGGCTTACAGGACAGTGCCGCACAGCGTGCGCACACAGCTTCGTCACCATTTCAAGCCAAAATGACTGCATGCGCTAGTAGAATATGCCTGAAAAGCTATCAATTAAATAGCGCCTTATCTCTTCACACGGCACCCGCGTGGGAAGGCGCGGTGGCGGACGGCTGCGGTGCCGGGCGCAACACGAAACCACCCAGCACGGCGGCCACCAGCGAGCACAAGGCCGACACCCAGAACGCCAGCTGGTAGCCCGCATTGAGCGCCTGCTGCACGCTGGCCCCGGCCTCGCGCAGGTGGTCGGTGCGCGCATCGGCCAGGCTGGCCAGGATGGCGAGGCCCAGCGCGCCGCCCATCATGAACGCGGTGTTCACCACCCCCGAGGCCAGCCCCGAGTCTTCGGGCTTCACATCGCCCATGGCGGCCAGTAGCAGCGGGTTGAGCGCAATGCCGGCGCCCACGCCCAGCAGCAGCATGCCGGGCAGCACGTGGACCACAAACCGCCCCTCGGTGGGCGCCAGCGCAAACAGGGCCAGGCCCACCGACGCCAGCAGCAGCCCCCAGCCCAGCGTGCGGCAAATGCCAAAACGCATCACCACCCAGGCCGACAGCCCCAGCGAGCAGCCCGCCATGATGAGGTTGGACGGCAGGAACGCCAGGCCCACCTGCATGGCGTCGTAGCCCAGCACCAGCTGCATGTACAGCGCCGACAGAAAGAACCACGCAAACATCGACGCCGCCCACAGCACGCCCACCACGTTGGAGATGGCCAAATTGCGCAGCCGCAACAGCGGCAGGGGCACCAGCGGCGCAGCCACATGCGACTCGATGAACAAAAACGCCGCCAGCAGTGCCGCCGCAGCCCCCAGCAGCCCCAGCGACTGCAGCGAGGTCCAGCCCGCCGCGTTGCCGTTGACGATGGCGTACACCGCCAGCATCAGCGACGCGGTGATGGTGAGGGCGCCCGCCACGTCCAGCCGCTGCCCGTGGGCCTGCCCCTTGCCGCCCGGCAGCAGCGCCAGGCAGGCCAGGTAGATGGCCACGCCCACGGGAATGTTGACCAGAAAGATCCAGTGCCAGCTCAATGCGCTGGTGAGCACCCCGCCCAACAGCACCCCAATGCTGCCACCCCCGGCACACACAAAGCCGTAGACACCCATGGCGCGCGCACGCTCGCCGGGCTCGGTGAACAGGTTCATGATGAGCGACAACGCCACGGCCGACACCACCGCGCCGCCCACGCCCTGCACCGCGCGCGCCGCCACCAGCAGCCCCTGCGTATTGGCCAGCCCGCAGGCCAGCGATGCGATGGTGAACAGCGTGATGCCCGCCAGGAACAGCCGCCGGTGGCCGTACAGATCGCCCAGCCGCCCACCCAGCAGCAGGCAGCCGCCAAAGGTGAGCATGTAGGCGTTGACCACCCACACCAGCGAGGTTTCGGTAAAGCCCAGGTCGGCCTTGATGCTGGGCAGCGCGACATTCACGATGGTAGTGTCGAGCACGATCATCAGCTCGCCCAGGCACAGCAGGATGAGTGCGGGCCAGCGAGCGCGGCCTTCGATGCGGAGGGTCATGGGACAGCGGAAATCAGAAGAGATGGACAGCGCAGTGTGTCACGCGCGTTGCGCTTGCGACTGGCGGAGTTCCACGCCAGTCCACCGGGTGCTCCCCCACCAGGGGGAAGCCGCGCAGCGGCTCAGGGGGTTCTCGTGTACTTGGCTTGCATGAACTGCTTCCAGCTGCCGTCCGGCTGCTGGCCGAATGAGGTGAGCGTGCGCTCATTGGCGCTGACGAGGGTGATCACGTCCCGGTAGCGCACGGTGACGCCATCGTTCTTGAAGCTGGGGCCTTCGGTCTCCAGCGTCAGCACCTTCTGGTCCGCATCGAGCGTGCCACGGTACACCCACAGGTGGGTCATCATCGAGCCCACCCAGGTGCCGACGAACGCCTGCTGGTCCGGGTCGTAGCCCAGCGTCATCAGCATGCGGGCCTCGCCGCCCCCGCCGGGCATGGAGCCCGCCCCTTCGCAGAGCACCCACAGACTGCCCAGCGCGCGCACTTGCTCGGTGCCCCGGCTTTGCGCGGGGGGGTCGCCCGGGCCCATGTCGGCCAGGGACTCGCAGGTCCAGTCGCCCAGCAGCTGCTGCAGCCAGCGGTGCATGGCGTGGGGTTCGGGGTTCATCATGGGGGGTCTCCTGGTGCCGTGTTGCGGGCGCTGCTCAGTCGCGGTCGGGCGCTCCGAGCGGAAAGTAGTGGCGGTAGGGGCGCCCGCCCTCCACCGCGCGTGCAAACGAGGGGCGTGCCAGCAACCGGGCACGGTAGGTGCGCAGCTGCGGGTAGGTGGCTGCGATGGGGTGCGTCCAGTCGGCATAGAACAGCGACGGCGCCGCAGCGCAGTCGGCCAGCGAGAACGACTCGCCCGCCGCCCAGGTGCGTCCTGCCCACATGCCCTCCAGCCAGGCGTAGGCTTTCTCCAACTTCTCGGTGGCCCAGGCCACGCCTTCGGCCTTGCGCTCGGCGTTGCCGGTCAGCGCGGCATTCACCGCGTGCTGCACCGGGGCCATCACGTGCAGGTCAAAGAAGCGGTCCATGAACCGCACGTCCAGTGCCGCCCGGGGGTCGGCGGGAATCAGCGGCACGGGCCCCGGGTGCGCGAGCTGCAGGTGCTCGATCACGATGCTGCTTTCGACCACCGTGTGGTCACCGTCCACCAGCACCGGAAACTTGGCCAGCGGCCAGTGGCGCAACCAGTCGGCCGAATGGCTGACGGGCTCTGCCGGGTCGAGATTGAGCAGTTCGAACGGTGTCCCGTTCTCGTACAGCGCGATCAGCACCTTCTGGGTGTAGGACGAAAAAGGGTGGCCATAGAGAGAGAGCATGCGGGTTCCTGTGGGGGAGTCGGTGGGGGTGATGGCGGTTGCACTCATTCAGGGGCCACCACCATCCAGGGCACGCCAAAGCGGTCGGCCACCATGCCAAACGCCTGCGAGAAAAAGGTCTTGGTGAGCGGCATCTGCACCTTGCCACCATCGGCCAGCGCGTCGAAATAGCGTTTGGCATCGGCCGCAGTGGCGGGGCTCAGCGCCAGCGAGATGCCCTGGAAGCTGGCGTGGCCCGAGCCCATGCCGTCCGACGCCATGATCTGCGTGTCGCCCACGGTGAACGAGGCGTGCATGACCATCTCGGGCGTGGGGCCCGGGCCGCTGCCATCGGCGCAGCCCTCGTCGGCGGCGGGCTCGGGGTTGTCCTTGTAGCGCATGAGCATGGTGACTTGGGCGCCCAAAGCGTGGCGGTAAAACTCCAGCGCTTCATCGCAGCGGCCTTCGAACATCAGGTAGGGCTCGACTTTCATGGGGGTCTTCTGGGGAACATGGACGGGGCAGGAAGGGTTTCGGCGTGCAATTGTGAACACCGTCCACAAACAATAACAAAGATAATGGACAGTGTCCACATCCCAACGATCCATGACCGTAAGCACCCGCAACAAAGCTGCCTCCTCCAGCGCACCCGCCGCACGCGCCACCTACCGCCACGGGGATCTGCACCGTGCGCTGCTGGACGCGGGCATCGAACTGGCGCGCCAGGGCGGGCCGGATGCGGTGGTGCTGCGCGAGGCCACACGCCGCGCGGGTGTGGCGCCCAATGCGGCCTACCGCCATTTCGCGAACCGCGACGACCTGCTGGGCGCGGTGCGCGCCGCTGCCGTGGCCGCCGCCGCGCGGTCCATGGAGGCCGAGCTGGCCCTTGTGCCCACCACCGGCACACCCACCGAGCAGGCCCACGCCAAGGTGCGCGCCGTGGGCGCCGGCTACCTGCGGTTTGCGCACACCGAGACGGGGCTCTTTCGCACCGCCTTCGGTGGCCGCTTCACGGTGCAACAAACCCCCGACCCCGCCATGGGCGGTGCCACGGGGCTGAACCCCTTCCAGCACCTGAGCGCCGCACTGGACGACCTGGTGGCCGCGGGCGCCCTGCCGCCCGGGCGCCGCCCCGGCGCCGAATACCTGGCCTGGTCCACCGTGCATGGCATGGCGCTGCTGGCCATCGACGGGCCGCTGCGCGGCACGCCCCAACAGATGCTGGACCTGCTGGGCCAGCGCCTGCTGGACATGGTGGAACGGGGGCTTTGAGCGCACCGCGCACGCCGAGTCCACTCAAGAACTGCCCTGGAACAGGCTTCGATGGTCCTATGGGCCGGTAGCGCCCACAAACAATGCCTTTGCCGCTATCTAATTTGCAGCAGATACTTCCCGTGCCTCATCCGGCCGCCAGCCCATACAGCCGCGCCGTGGCCTGCACCCGCGCCACCAGCGCGCGGCGCAATGCCACGGGCCGCAGCACTTCCACCTGCGGCGACAGCCGCATCAGCTGCCCGCAGGCATGCTCCACCGACTCGATGGGGATCGTCACGGCCGTGCGGCCGTCCTTGCGGCGGGACGGAGGGGCGGCGGCCACCGCACGCGCCACGGCGCTGCTGAGTGCTCGCAGCCCCCGCAACCCTTCGGGCGTGGCCAGCAGTGCGGCCTCGCCCGTGTACAGGCCTGACTCAAAACGCCGGATCGACGCGGCCCAGTAACCCGGCAGGTCAAAGCGTGCGGGGCGCCTGGCTGGTTGGTCCAGCGCTGTGGCCGCGAGGATGTTCGACACCCGGTAGGTGCGGGGTCCGCGCGTGTCGGCTCCCGTGGGCAAGGCCACCAGGTACCACATGCCCGCTTTCAGCACCAGGCCCAGCGGGCTCACCGTGCGCTCTGCCGTGCGCGCCCAGCCCTCGTAGCGCAGGGTGATCTGGTGGCCGCTCCACACGGCGGCTGCCACCGTGGGCAAATGCGGCGTGGGGTCGCTCTCGCGGTACCAATCCACGGGGTCCAGGTGCAGGCGCGTGCTCACGCGCTGCGCGTCGTCGCGCCAGGCGGCGGGCAGTGCGGCCAGCAGCTTCAGGCGCGCCCCCGCCACATCGCCGCCCAGGCCCAGGTCCTGCGCAGGGCCGGGCAGGCCGCTCAAGAAAACGGCCTGCGCCTCCGACGGCGTGAGGCCTGTGAGCGTGGTCTTCCAGCCCGGCAGCAGCGCAAAGCCACCATGGCGCCCCCGCTCGGCATAGATGGGCACGCCCGCAGCGCTGAGCTGGTCCACATCGCGGTACAGCGTGCGCACCGACACCTCCAGCGCCTCGGCCAGCGCCTGCGCGCTCATGCGGCCACGCGTCTCCAGCAGCATCTGAAGGGACAACAAACGGCTGGCGCGCATGGGTTTTGGCAGGGGTGGTGCAAAAAGACAGGACACCAAAGATAGCGCAAATACCTGCCATGGGTTGGCAGGTATCGGTGCGCACACTGCAGGCCTGTCTTGGCCTTGTTGCCCTCCCTACCTTTTCAGGAGCCCCCAATGCTCACCACCGATCCCCACGCCATCGTCGAACTGCGCCAGTACACCTTGCACCCCCAACAGCGCGAGGTGCTCATCGACCTGTTCGACCGGGAGTTTGTGGAAACCCAGGAGGCGCTCGGCATGCGCGTGCTGGGCCAGTTCCGCGACCTGGACCGGCCCGACCGGTTCGTCTGGCTGCGCAGCTTTGCCGACATGCAGGCGCGCCACCGCGCGCTGGAGGGCTTCTATGGCGGCCCCGTGTGGGCGGCACACCGCAACGCCGCCAATGCGACCATGATCGATTCGGACAACGTGCACCTGCTCTGCCCCGCCTGGCCCGGCGCCACGACGGCCCTGCCACACCATGCAAGGCCGCAGCCCGGCGCGCAGGGTGCCACCGCTGGCGTCCTGCAGGTCGCCGTGTTGCCGTTGCGTGAGCCCGCCACACCACCACTGCTGGACTTCTGCCGCCACCGCATGACGCCCACCCTGCAGCGCGGTGGCGCGCGCCAGATCGCCTGGTTCTGCACCGAGCCCAGCCCCAACACGTTTGCCCGCCTGCCGGTACGCGAAGGCGAACCCGTTCTGGTGGGCCTGGCCCTGTTTGGCGACGAGGCTGCGCTGACATCGTTTACCGACAGCGGGGTCTGGGCGCGTGACGTGGTGCCCGGTCTTGCGCCCTGGCTGGCGGCAGAGCCCGAGGTGCTCCGCCTGCAGCCCACCGCGCGCTCGGCGCTGCATGCGTGACGCACCGCACACCTCTCCCCTGACGCATCAACCACCACGGAGCCCCACCATGTCCACCTCAGCCCGCCTCACTCCCATCCCGTCGCCCACCGTGGCGCCCAGCGCTGCGCGCGACTTCGACTTTCTCATGGGCCCCTGGCGCATTCGCAACACGCGGCTGGTGCGCCGGCTCGCGGGCTGCCACGACTGGGAGGTGTTTGACGCCACGGGCACCGCACGTCCATTGCCCGGTGGCATCGGCAACTTCGACGACTTCACGCCGCTGGCATGGAAGCCCGGCTACGTGGGCATGGCACTGCGTGTGTTCAACCCCGTGACGCAGCGCTGGAGCATCTACTGGCTGGACAACCTCACGGGCGGCCTGGACCCGGCCAACGGCCTGCTGCTGCCGCCCGTGGTGGGCGGCTTCCAGGGCGGTGTGGGCCTGTTTGAAGGCGAGGAGCTGTTCAAGGGCCGCCCGGTGCGCGTGCGCTTCGAGTGGTCGCAGATGCACACCGGCGCCCCGCGCTGGCAGCAGGCGTTTTCGGACGATGGCGGCGCGACCTGGGAGGTGAACTGGGTGATGGAGTTTGCACGGCCTGTATGAGCGTGGTCAGCCCCCAGCACCAGGCCCAAAAATGGGAGACCCAACAACAGCCCCTGCCGCCTGACGGCAGGGTGCTGCCAGCTACCCCAAGAGGAGCAGGGACTCACGCCGCCTGAAGCGCGGCTTCCTGCACCGGGAAGTCTGTGGACGCCGCCACCGCACGCCACTGCGCCGTCTCTTTTGCCACAAAGGCATGTTTGTCGGCAATGGTCTGCAGCGTGTCCGTGCCCAGCGGCAGGCGCAGCGGCGGCGTGGGGCTGGCCACCAGCTGCATCACGGCCTGGGCCAGGCGCACCGGGTCGCCGGGCTGGTTCAGGTTGATGCGGCGGGCAGCCTCGCGCACGGCACCGGCGCTCTCGGCGTAGTCGTCCAGCACCCGGGGCGACACGGCCAGCGAGGCGCTGTCCAGAAACTCGGTGCGGAAGTACCCCGGCTCCACCACCGTGGCATGGATTCCCAGCGGCGCCAGCTCGGCATGCAGCGCCTCGGTGATGCCCTCGACCGCAAACTTGGTAGAGCAGTACAGACCAAACCCGGCGGCCGACTGCACGCCGCCCAGCGACGAGATGTTGACCACATGCCCGGCGCGGCGCGTGCGCATGGCGGGCAGCACGGCGCGGGTCACATGCAGCAGGCCGAACACATTGGTGTCGTACAGGCGCCGCACCTCGTCGGCGGTGGCCTCTTCCACCGCGCCGAGCAGGCCGTAGCCTGCGTTGTTGACCAGCACGTCGATGCGGCCGAAGCGGTCGAGCGCCGCGCCTACGGCATGGCGGGCCTGGGCCTCGTCGGTCACGTCCAGCGCCAAAGGCAGCAGGGCATCGTGTGCGCCCAACCGCTTTTCGACCGAGGCGGCATCGCGCGACGTGGCGACCACGGCATCGCCCTGGGCCAGCGCGGCCTCGGCAATGCGCGCGCCGATGCCACGCGAGGCGCCGGTGATCAGCCAGACGCTGGGGTAGGAAGAACGGGTGGTGGGAATGGCTGTGGTGGGGGTGGTGTGTGCGGCGTTCATGGTTGGTCCTTGAGGTGGTGTTGAGCAATGGGCGGTGCCCATGGCGGTGGACTTTAGGCAAGCCATTGCCATGCGACTAGCCCATAATCTCTGGATTCATTCGCAAGCAATGCTTGCCAATCCACCACGCAGCCGCCCCGCACAATGCCTGTCCACCATGGCCATCAATGAACTGCGCGCCATCGCTAACTTCGTCAAGGCCGCCGAGCTGGGCAGCCTGCGCCGGGCGGCGGCCGCGCAGGGCATCACGCCGCAGGCGTCCAGCCAGCTGCTGGTGCAGCTCGAATCGCACCTGGGCGTGCGGCTGTTCCACCGCACCACGCGCAGCCTGAGCCTGACCGAAGAAGGGCGCCAGTTCCTGGCGTCGGCGCAGCCGGGCCTGGCCACGCTGCAGCACGCGGTGCAGGGCGCGCGGCGCGGGCGCGAGGCCATGGCGGGGCCGCTGCGCATCGTGGCGCCGCGCTCCATCCTGCTGGAGGTGATCTGGCCGGTGCTTGACGAGTTCTGCCGCCGCCACCCGCTGGTGGAGCCCGATGTGCAGCTCGACGACCGCATCGGCAACTGGGTGGAAGACCGCGTGGATGTCGGCTTCCGCTCGGGCTACCCGCCCGAGGGTGGCGTGGTGGCGCGGCGGCTGCTCACGCTGCAGCTCATCGTGTGCGCCGCGCCTGCCTACATCGCACGCCACGGTGCGCCGGCCAGCATCGACGACCTGGCGCAGCACCGCTGCAGCGGCTTTCGCCATGCGTCCACAGGCAAGCCCATGCCCTGGGAGTTCCAGGTGGGCGACGACATCGTGGCGCGCACCATCCACCCCACGTTCTGCACCAACGACATCGAGGTGGAGGCCCGTGCGGTGCTGGGCGGCCACGCGGTGGGCCAGCTGGTGGGCGTGACGGCCGCGCCGCTGGTGCGCAGCGGCCAGCTGGTGCCGCTGCTGCCCCAGCATGTGGCGCAGCACCTGGCGCTCTACGTGTACTACGGCAGCCGCACGGCGCTGCCAGCGCGCGTGCGGGCCTTCATCGACCTGGCGGTGGAGATGCTCGCCAACAACCCCGCTTACCTGCTCACGCCCAAAGAGCTGGCGACCCACGGCCCTGCGGTGCAGAAAACGCCCCGGGCGCGAAAGCCCACGCCGTGAGCGCCGTGCTGACAGCTCAGAAGGTGTGAACGGATCCGGCGTGTCCGAGCAGGCCGCTAAAACACGGCCGGTCTAGGCGCAAAGCACAGCCATAGCGCGGGCTATGGCGAGCATTTGCAACGACGAGCAGGCGTGTTTTGGCGGGATGAGCGGGCATGATGGGTTCGTTCACACCTTCTCAGGCCGCAAAGCCGCCGTCGATCAGCAAGCTCGCCCCCGTCACCATGCCCGACTCCGGGCCGGCCAGATAAGCCACCATGCCCGCGATCTCATCGGGGTGGGCATGGCGGCTCAGGGCCATCAGGCCGTGCATGTCGCCCGCCATGGGGCCGTCAGCGGGGTTCATGTCGGTGTTCACGGGGCCGGGCTGCACGTTGTTCACCGTGATGCCACGCGGGCCCAGGTCGCGCGCCAGGCCCTTGGTCAGGCCCACGATGGCGGCCTTGCTCATGCCGTACACGCTGAATCCGGCCCATGGCACGCGGTCGGAGTTGGTGCTGCCGATGGTGATCACGCGGCCATAGGCACCGCCCTGGCCCATGTGGCGCACGGCGGCTTGGGTGGCTACGAACACGGCGCGCACGTTGACATTGAGCGTGTGGTCAAAGTCGGCCAGCGCAAAGCTGCCGATTTCACCCGCGATGGCGACGCCCGCGTTGTTGACGAGGATGTCCAGGCGGCCCAGCTCGCGCGCGGCGCGGTCCACCGCCTGCGTGAGGGCGACGGCATCGGCGCTGTCGGCCTGCAGGGCCAGGGCCTTGCCGCCGCTCGCAGCAATGTCCGCCACCAGCGCCTGCGCAGGCGCTGCGGAGCTGCTGTAGGTGAAGGCCACGGCCGCCCCGTCGCGCGCCAGACGCCGCACGATGGCCGCGCCAATCCCGCGCGCGCCGCCGGTGACGAGCGCGACCTTGCCCGCCAGCGGGCGACCAGGCGATGAAGGGGCGGAGACCGGGGATGTTTCAGACACAGAAGACATGGTGTTGTTTCTCCAACAAGATGTATGCAGAAAATGGTTCGCAACCGAACCGGGAAGACCTGCAGTGTCAGAAAAACACTCATGCTCCGGTAGCCATGAATGGGCTGTATATCTTTCAACCCTTGGTTGAAAATACACCGCATGCAACCCCTCAGCCACCTCGAATCGTTTGTGCAGTCCGCCCAGGCGGGCAGCTTTTCGGCCGCCGCACGGCTCATGGGCCTGACGCCCGCCGCCGTGAGCAAGAACGTGGCGAGGCTGGAGGCCAGCCTGGGCGTGCGGCTGTTCCAGCGCAGCACGCGCAGCCTCACGCTGACCGAGGGCGGGCAGCGCCTCCTGGCGCAAGTGGGCCCACCACTCACCGCACTGGCCGATGCGGTGGACCACGCGGCCGAGGCTGAGCAGCAGCCAGCGGGCACGCTCAAGGTCAGCATGGGCCAGGCCTTTGGCCGCGCGTACCTGGTGCCGCTGCTCACCGAGTTCTTGCAGCGCTACCCGGCCATCCAGCCCGACTGGCGCTTTGAGAACCGGCAGGTGGACTTGATCGGCGAGGGCTTTGACGCCGGCATTGGCGGCGGCCTGAACCTGAACCCCGACATGGTGGCGCGCACGCTGGGCCCCATCCACCTGGTGGTTGTGGCCGCGCCTGCACTGCTGCAGGGCCGCAAGCGGGCACCACGCCACCCGGCGGACCTGGCGCAGTGGGATGGCATTGCACGGCGCAACATCCGCACCGGGCGCATCAACCTCACCACGCTGCGCAACAAGGCGGGCGATGCCGCCCCCGTGGAGCTGCGCCCGCGCGTCGTGTTCGACGACCCCGAGGCCATGTGCCAGGCCGCGCTGATGGGCCTGGGCCTGGCCGTGCTGCCCATGCCGTTTGCGCAGCCCTGGCTGGCGCGGGGCGACTTGGTGCGGGTGCTGCCCGGCTGGTGGGCCGATGCAGGGCCGACATCGCTGTACTACCCCAGCAAGAAGCTGCTGCCCGCCCGCACCCGGGTGTTTGTGGACTTTGTGCTGGAGCAGTTCAGCACGCGCGGATTTGCGCAAAGGGTGCGTGGAGACTGACGGACGAAGCGGTGGTGCCAGGCCGCGGCAGCGCGGTGGCAATAATGGGCCTTTGCAACCGCTCTGGACCACCGTCATGCCCCAACACATCGGCATCGTGGGCTGCTCCGCCGAAGGGGCCGCCCTGTGTTACCGCACCCTGTGCGCCGAAGGCGCCGCATTGCTGGGCCGCCCGCATGCGCACCCCGAAGTGACGCTGCACACGCCGTCGCTGGCCGACTATGTGGACTGCCTGGACCGGCATGACCTGCAAGGCGTGGCCGACCTGATGCTGGCCTCCGCCCACAAGCTGGCGCGTGCAGGTGCAGATTTTCTGATCTGCCCCGACAACACCATCCACCAGGCGATGGACCGGGTGCTGCCCCATTCGCCGCTGCCCTGGCTGCACATTGCCGAGGTGGTGGCGGCCGAGGCGGCAGCGCGCGGCCACCGGCGCCTGGCACTCACCGGCACGCGCTGGCTGGTGGACAGCAGCGTGTACCCCGATGCGCTGCAGGCCCGGGGCCTGCAATGGGTGCGCCCCACCGAGGCCGAGCGCAGCGAGATCAACCGCATCATCATGGACGAGCTCGTGCCCGGCGTCATTCGCCCCGAGGGCGTGGCCCTGTTCCAGCAGATCATCGCCCGCATGCAGCGCGAGGACGGCTGCGATGCCGTGGTGCTGGGCTGCACCGAGATCCCGCTGATCCTGAGCGACGCCAACTCCCCGCTGCCCACCCTGGACTCCACCCGCCTGCTGGCCCGTGCCGCGCTGCGGCGGGCCGTGCAAGCGGACTAAACGCAACTACTTGAGCCGCTGCGCCACCACCGCATCCAGCGAGGCCATGAAGGTCTCCACGGCCCGCGTGTAGGCGCTCTCCAGGCCCAGCTGCGCGTTGATCTCGCCGTGGGTCAGCTCCTGCGGCAGCACCTCGGCACGGCCGCCCAGGTCGCGCACGCGGCGGGCCATGCCCTGGGCCTGCAGGCAGGGGTGGTCGGGGCGCTCGGTGGAACAGACCAACTGGAACGGCGGCACCGGCCCCGACAGCGCGTGGTACGGCGACACTGCGGCCCAGAACAACGGGTTGGCACCCATCACCTCGTCATAGAACGGGTAGTGCGGCGCGGTCATCACCACGGGCACATTGAGCGCCGCGCTGTCCAGCGACACCGTGCCCAGCCAGGGCCAAGCCCCCTCGCGCTGGGCCAGGGTGGGCGATGCATTGATGAGCGACACCAGATGCGCGCCCGCTGAGTGCCCCATCAGGATGAACCGCGATGCATCGGCGCCCCAGCTGGCGGCGCGGCTTTGGGCGGCGGCCAGTGCCATGGCCACGTCCTGCGCCTCCTGCAGCACGTTCACGGCGGGGTACAGGCGGTAGTTCACCGAGATGAACACAAAGCCCTTGGGCACCCAGCGCGCCACCTTCTCCTGCACCACGCGGGACATGGCCTTGTCGCCCGTGCGCCAGGCGCCGCCATGCACCATGAAGATCACCGGCGCGCGCGTACCGCTGGCCACCGCAGCACTGTTGGCGGCGCCGCCAGCAGCGGGCAGGTAGACATCCATGCGCTGCAGCGGGTCTGCGCCATAGGGCACATCGGCCACGCGCTGCACACCGGCGGGCAAGGCCGCAGCGGTGTCGCGCAACTGGGCAAAGGGCCCCAGCCCCAGCAGCTGGGCGTTGGCGGGTGGAGTCAACACGGCGGCCAGCGCGCACAGCGATGCGCCGAGGCCTGTGCGCAGTGAGGCGAACGCGAAGAGTGGGGTGGAAGGACGGGACATGCGGGATCTCCTGGCTCAATGAAGTAGAGATGAAAAATCAGGGCCGCGCAGGGCAGGCCATGGGGGCGCCGCTGGCGTCAAAGCAGCTGGCGCTGCGGGTGCGGCCGGTGTCCGCGGTGTACGAGCTGCTGGTCTGCACGCTGTTGCCAGTGGCTGCGCTGGTGGCCGTGGTGGTGCGGCCCTGGGTCACGCTGCCGTCGGCGCTGCGCGTAGCGGCGCCGGTGCTCTGCAGCGTGCCCCGGTCGCCCTGTGCGGCCAAGGTGCTGCTGTGGCTGGCCGTGCCATCGGCATTCCTTGCGCTCTGGCCCTGGCGCACCGCCATGGCGCCGTTGGGGCCCACCACGGCAGCGCCGCTGCGCACACTGCCGTGGCCCTGGCCGTCGGTGGTCACGCTGCGGCCGCGCAGCACGCCCCCACCGCCCGGCGCTGCGCGGACCACGCCGGTGCGGGCGGTGGTGCTGCCGTCGGCGTTGTGCTCCACCGTGTGGCGGCTGCGTGCGTTGGCATCGTTCGCTGCCAGATGCAACAGTGCCGCCACGGCCAAGGCGGCCAGCAGCATGGCGCGGTAAGTGGCAACGGGGGCGGTCGGTGTCGGGACGGAATGGAACATGGCGGTCGGCTCCTTGCAACAGAACAGGGGTGCGGAGCAGCGGGGTGCTGCTCTGGCCTGAACTATGGCCGCCAGGTATGAGCCAGTTGTGGCGCCCGCTGCACGATGTATGACAAAGCATGACAAACCACCAGCGCGTGTCATGCGTTGTCATGCACCGGAGCACCTACCCACGCTGGCACCCGGTGTTTTCGGCCCTACCATTGGCACGCAGCCTTGGCTGCACCCACCCGCTGCCACACCCACACACCGCCCCATGACGGAAGCCTTGGCCAAGATCCTGGTCGCCGATGACGAACCCGACCTGCGTGCGCTGCTGCAGCGCTACCTGAGCGACCAGGGCTACAGCGTACGCACGGTCGATGGCGCGGGCCCGCTCGATGTGCTGCTGCAGCGCGAGCGCTTTGATGTGCTGGTGCTCGACGTGATGATGCCGGGCGAGGATGGCCTGTCGATCTGCCGCCGCCTGCGCGCGCAGGGCGAGACCATTCCCATCCTGATGCTCACGGCCAGGGGAGACCCCGTGGACCGCATCGTGGGCCTGGAGATGGGCGCCGACGACTACCTGCCCAAGCCCTTCAACCCGCGCGAGCTGCTGGCCCGCATCCAGGCCATGGTGCGCCGCCAGCGCCTGCTGGGTGCGCACACCGGGCCGCGCCAGACGGGCGGGCACATCGCGTTTGGCGCATTCACGCTGTGGCTGGACGAGCGCCGGCTTGAGCGCAACGGTGGCGAGGACGGCCAAGGTGCGCAAGACGTGCCCCTGACCACGGGCGAATTCGCGCTGCTGCAGGCGCTGGCACAGCAACCGCACCGGCCCCTGGGCCGTGACCGGCTCATCGCACTGGCCTATGGCCCCGACCACACGGCCACCGACCGCAGCATCGATGTGCAGGTGATGCGCCTGCGCAAACTCATCGAGGCCGACCCTGCCCAGCCGCGCCACATCCGCACCGTGTGGGGCGTGGGCTATGTGTTTGTGCCCGATGGCGCAGCGCCGGGCGGCGGAGGCAGGGCATGACGCCTCCTGCCACACCCCAGGCCGCCGGGGGCTGGTGGCCGCGCAGCCTGCTCGGGCGCAACCTGCTGCTGATAGCGGTGCTCATCGTGCTGGGTCAGCTGGTGGCGGCCGTGCTGGTGCGGCAGATGATCTTTCAGCCCCGCGTGGCACAGGTGGCCGATGGCGTGGCGCGCAATGTGGGCGCGCTGCGCGCAGGGCTGCAGGCGCTGCCCCCGGCACAGCGGGCCGCATTTGTCGAGGCCTTCAACCAGCAGGCCGTGCGGTCGGCCCCGCCCGTGGCGGCGGAAAGCGCTGCGCGGCGCGCACTGCTGTCGCCCATGGAGCGGCAGTTTGTGCAGGCGGTGTCGCGCCGCCTGGGGGCGGACGATGCGGCAACGAACACTTCGCAACCCGTATGGCGCCGCGACAGCACGGGCGTGCTGGCCCTGCGTGTGGTGCACCAGGGGCCGGAGGGAGCGGAGACTTATTGGCTGAACCTGCCCAGCGTGTTCCCCACGCGCGAGTTCACCGGCGCCTGGCTGGCCGCCACGCTGGCCAGCATGCTGCTGGCGCTGCTGGGGGCCTGGTGGCTGCAGCGGCACATCAACCGCCCGCTGGCGCAGGTGGTGGCGGCGGCCCGGCAGCTGGCGCAGGGCCAGCCCCCAGCACCGCTGCCCGAAGACGGACCCGAAGAAATCGCCACCGTGGGCCGCAGCTTCAACCACATGGCGCACAGCCTGGCGGCTGCCGAGCAGGAGCGCGCGCTGATGCTGGCCGGTGTGTCGCACGACCTGCGCACCCCGCTGACCAAGCTGCGCCTGGGCGTGGAGATTGCCGGTGCACAGGTGGATGCCCCCCTGGCCGCGAGCATGGCCCGCAGCATCGACGAGATGGACGGCATCGTGGGCCAGTTCCTGCAGTTTGCGCGGGTCGGTTCCAACGCAGGCGAGGCCGAGGTGCCCACCACGGCATCGCTCAACGACCTGGCCCAGGCCGTGGCCGAGGCGCAGGCCGACCATGGGCGCACCGTGCGGCTGGCGCTGGGCTCGCTGCCCGACGTGCCAGTGCGCCCCCAGGCCCTGCGCCGCGCGCTGGACAACCTGGTGGAAAACGCCTGGCGCCACGGCACGCCGCCGGTGCTGCTGCGCACGGGGGCGGATGCCGACGGCGTGTGGCTGGAGGTGCAGGACCAGGGCCCGGGCATCGCCCCGGCAGAGCTGGACCGCATCCGCCAGCCCTTTGCGCGCGGCGATGGCGCGGCACGCTCGGGCGCGCCGGGCGCGGGGCTGGGCCTGGCCATCGTGGAACGTGTGGTGCGCAGCCACGGCGGGCGGCTGGAGCTGTTCAGCGCGCCGGGCACGGGGCTGCGCGCACGGCTGGTGTTGCCACGGGGCGAGCGCGGCTGATGCCACCGGGCGCGCCCTGCGCACGCCTGGGGCGTGCTGCGCACTGAAAATTCAGCCGAAAGTGCCGCAAGCACTAGTGCACTATGCCGCAACAGCTATCAAATCAATAGCAATTTACCGAAACCGGCATGCCCTCAGGCCACCGGCATCTTCAGCTTGCGGTACAGCGTCTGGCGGCTGATGCCGAGCTGGCGCGCCGCCTGCGACATGTTGCCGCGCGCAGCCTGCAGCGCCTGGTCGATGGCGGCCTGGGACAGCTGCTGCAGGCTCAGGCTGGCAGGCAAGCGGTCCACACCAGCGCCCGCTGCAGCATCGCTGCGCGGACCGGCGGGCACCGCCGTGAGCGCCTGCACCAGGTCGTCGGGCATGTGCTCCCAGCCCAGGGTGTCTTCGCCCTCGGCCAGCATGGCGCAGGCCGTGCGCAGCACATTGGCCAGCTGGCGCAGGTTGCCGGGCCAGGGGTAGGCGGCCAGGCGGGCCAGCAGGTCGGGCGCCACCTGCACTTCAAAACCCAAGCCCTGCTCGGTGGCCAGGTCGGCCAGCAGGCGCTGCAGCAGCGCCACAAAGTCGCTGCGCTCGCGCAGTGCGGGCAGCTGCACCGTGAGGCCGTTGATGCGGTAGTACAGGTCTTGCCGAAAGCGGCCTTGTTCCGCCGCCTGCATGAGCTGGTTGTGCGTGGCGCAGACCAGTGCAAAGTCCACCGGCACGGCCTTGCTGGCGCCCACGGGCGTCACGCTGCGCTCTTGCAGCACACGCAGCAGACGGGTCTGCAGGGCCAGCGGCATGTCGCCGATTTCGTCGAGGAACAGCGTGCCGCCATGGGCCTCGCGCAGGCGGCCCAAGTGGCCCTCCTTGCGCGCGCCGGTGAAGGCACCGGCCACATGGCCGAAGAGTTCGGATTCGATCAGGTGCTCGGGAATGGCTGCGCAGTTGATGGCCACAAACGGCGCATCGCGGCGCGGGCCGCTGGCGTGCAGCGCGCGCGCAAACACCTCCTTGCCCACGCCCGACTCGCCCTGCACCAGCACCGCAATCGGTTTGCCCACCACGCGGCGGGCCTTGTCGGCGGCGGCGCGCCAGCGCGCGTCGCCGGTGTCCAGCTGGGCCAGGGCGTCTTGCTGGGACACTGCGGCAGCCGTAGCGGTGGGCCGTGTGGGGGTGGCGACCCAGGCGGCGTCCATCTGCACCTGGGCAAAGAGCAAGGCACCTTGCAGTGTGCGCAAAGCCTGCGGCTGCTGGGGGCGGCGCTTGTGGTGCGAGAGCAGGTCATCCAGCCGCACGTCCAGCACCCGCTCCAGCAAGGTGGCGCCCACGTCCCCCGCATGCAGGCCTAGCTGCGCCAGGGCCACGCGGTTGGCACCCACGATCCAGCCGTCGGCCGACACGGCCACGATGCCCTCGGCCACGCTGCCAATGCCCTCGGGCGCGCTGTGCAGGTGCAGCCGGATATTGCGTTTGCAGGTGGCCGCCAGCAGGCGGTTTTCGATCATGCGGGCGGCCGTGCTCACCAGGCCCAGCGTATGCGCGTGGCCGTGGCGGTAGTCGCCCGAGATGTCGAGGATGCCCAGCAACTCGCCCGTGGCCGACAGGATGGGCGAAGCCGCGCAGGTGAGAAAGTTGTTGCGCTCCAGAAAATGCTCGCCGCCGTGCACCTCCACCGCGCAGGCCTCGGCCAGCGCCGTGCCGATGGCATTGGTGCCCCGGTGGGCCTCGTGCCAGGAGGCACCGCTGGTCAGCGCCACGCGCTCGGCCTTGTCCACAAAGTACGGATCGCCCAGCGTGTGCATGAGCATGCCGCGCCGGTCGGCCAGCACGACCACGCTCTGGCTGTGGCGCACTTGCTCGAACAGGTATTCCATCACCGGCCGCGAATGCGCGAGCAGCTCGGGGTTGCTGGCCAGCACCTGGCGCAGCGTGCCGCTGCTGGGGTGGTCGATGGCCTGCGGCCGCCCGGTGGGCAGCAGGCCGGCCGCCATGCTGCGCGACCAGGAGCGCGCCAGGCGCTCGTCCACCAGGCCGCTGGGGCACTGGCCAGAGTCCAGCAGGTGCTGGCGGGCCTGTCGCAGGGCGACGGGGGAAGTGTTGGGGCGCACGCTTTGTCTCCGTGCGGGCTCAGGGCGGCCCGCTTGTGGTGTGTGGGCCAGTATGGCGGGCTCCACGGCGCGGGGCAAGGGTGTGGGCGCAAGCGGTGTGCCAACTGTTCCATTTCGTGACAGGTGTCGCGGCCCGGCACATCACGATGCGGGCGGCTGCAACAGGTGTCCGCCCTGGGCGGCCGAAAAAATCCAATGAAATCAACACTTCGTGCGCCATGGCCTGCTGGCATGTGTTTTGAGTAAGGGGTTGGCATCGGACAGGCTCCACCGAGTCCGCCCGATGCACACAACCATCGCAGGAGACAACACCATGACCGTTTACGCAGCCCCCGGCGCCGCTGGCGCCAAGATCACCTACAAGCCCCGTTACGACAACTTCATCGGCGGCAAATTCGTGCCGCCCGTCAAGGGCCTGTACTTTGATGTCATCACGCCCGTGAGCGGCAAGGTCTACACTCAGGCCGCGCGCTCGACGGCTGAAGACATCGAGCTGGCCCTGGACGCCGCCCACGCCGCAGCCGACGCCTGGGGCAAGACCGATGCCGCCACGCGCGCCAACATCCTGCTCAAGATCGCCAACCGCATCGAAGAAAACCTGGAGCGCCTGGCCTACGCCGAAACCGTGGACAACGGCAAAGCCATCCGCGAGACGCTGAACGCCGACATCCCGCTCACCGTGGACCACTTCCGCTACTTTGCGGGCTGCGTGCGTGCGCAGGAAGGCGCCCTCTCCAACATCGACGAAAACACCGTGGCGTATCACATCCAGGAGCCGCTGGGCGTGGTGGGCCAGATCATTCCGTGGAACTTCCCCATCCTGATGGCCGCGTGGAAGCTGGCGCCCGCGCTGGGTGCTGGCAACTGTGTGGTGCTCAAGCCCGCAGAGTCCACGCCGATTTCTATCCTGATCCTGGTCGAGCTGATTGCCGACCTGCTGCCGCCCGGCGTGCTCAACATCGTCAACGGCTACGGCCGCGAGGCGGGCATGCCGCTGGCGCAGAGCAAGCGCATCGCCAAGATCGCTTTCACCGGTTCCACCAGCACCGGCCGCGTGATTGCGCAGGCCGCTGCCAACAACCTGATCCCCGCCACGCTGGAGCTGGGCGGCAAGAGCCCCAACATCTTCTTTGCCGATGTGATGGACAAGGATGACGCCTTCCTGGACAAGGCCATTGAGGGCCTGGTGCTGTTCGCGTTCAACCAAGGCGAGGTGTGCACCTGCCCGTCGCGCGCACTCATCCAGGAAAGCATCTACGACAAGTTCATGGAACGTGTGCTCAAGCGTGTCGCCGCCATCAAGCACCAGAACCCGCTGGACACCGACAGCATGATGGGCGCACAGGCATCGAAGGAACAGCTCACCAAGATTTTGAGCTACCTGGACCTGGGCAAGCAGGAAGGCGCCGAAGTGCTGGCCGGTGGCGGCCAGGCCCACCTGGGCGGCGACCTGGAAGGCGGCTACTACGTGCAGCCCACGCTGTTCAAGGGCCACAACAAGATGCGCATCTTCCAGGAAGAAATCTTCGGCCCCGTGCTGGCCGTGACCACCTTCAAGGACGAGGCCGAAGCCCTGGCCATTGCCAACGACACGCTGTATGGCCTGGGCGCCGGTGTGTGGAGCCGCAACGGCAATGTGGCCTACCGCATGGGCCGCGCGATCAAGGCCGGGCGCGTGTGGACCAACTGCTACCACGCGTACCCCGCGCATGCGGCGTTTGGCGGCTACAAGGAATCGGGCATTGGGCGTGAGACGCACAAGATGATGCTGGACCACTATCAACAGACCAAGAACCTGCTCGTCAGCTACAGCGAAAACAAACTCGGCTTCTTCTGATCTGGGGTGGCGGTCCAAAAACCGCCCCTGGCGTCGTTGCTCCGTCTGGCCGTGGCGCTGCCACTGTCTGCGACGGAGGCGCCTAGCCAGAAACGGCCTGTGAACCGCAGGACACGCTGCTGGCGGCGCGTTGTTCCAACGCGCCGCTTTTTGCTTCTTTTGCATTGCACGCTGGAGACAACCATGGTCGAAAAAGTCATCGCCACCCCTGCCGCGCTGGAGCTGGTGGCCTTTCTGCAAGCAAAGCATGGCCCTGCGCTCATGTTTCACCAGAGTGGCGGCTGCTGCGACAACAGCGCGGCCAACTGCTACCTGCCGGGCGAGATCACGATGGGTGCGGGCGACGTGTACCTGGGCGATATTGGCGGCTGCCCGTTCTACATCGGGCGTGCGCAGTACGAGACCTGGAAGCACACGCAGCTCATCATCGATGTGATCGAAGGCACGGGTGGCACCTTCTCGCTGGAGGGGCCGGAGGGCAAGGCCTTTCACACGCGCTCGCGGGTGTTCTCCGATGCCGAGCTGACCGAGCTGGGCATCGCGCACGGGCCTGCGGCCTGAGCGCCCTGGGGGTCTAAATCGGCTCCTTGAGAGGTTTTCTGGACATCAAGGGCTGGTAGCGCTAGTTAAATATACCTTGGTAGCTATTGAATTCGTAGCGCCGCCATGGCACCACGGCCACCCGCTTCATCCCCCAGGCGGAACACCGACACCACGTGCACCAGGTCTTCGGCCTGGTTCTTGAGGCTGCTGGCGGCGGCGGCCATCTCTTCGACCAGTGCAGCGTTCTGCTGGGTCACCTGGTCCATCTGCGTGACGGCCTCGCCCACCTGGGCCACGCCCAGCGATTGCTCGTGGCTGGCCGCGCTGATCTCGCCCACGATGTCGGTCACGCGGCGGATGGCGCCCACCACCTCGCTCATCGTGGCGCCGGCGCGGTCCACCAGGGCGCTGCCCTGGGCCACGCGCTCCACACTGGCGCTGATGAGCGTCTTGATCTCGCGCGCGGCCTCGGCACTGCGCCCGGCCAGGCTGCGCACCTCGCTGGCCACCACCGCAAAGCCCCTGCCTTGCTCGCCTGCGCGGGCGGCTTCCACGGCCGCGTTGAGCGCGAGGATGTTGGTCTGGAACGCGATGGAGTCGATCACGCCGATGATGTCGGAGATTTTCTGCGACGAGGCGTTGATGCCGTGCATGGTGTCCACCACCTGCGCCACCACCTCACCGCCCTGCACGGCCACGGTGCTGGCGCTGGCGGCCAGCTGGCTGGCCTGCTGGGCACTGTCGGCGTTCTGGCGCACGGTGGCGTTGAGCTGCTCCATGGACGCGGCGGTTTCTTCCAGCGCGCTGGCCTGGCTCTCGGTGCGGGCCGACAAGTCCGTGTTGCCCTGTGCAATCTGCACGCTGGCGGTGGCCACGCTTTCTGACCCGCTGCGCACGTTGCGCACCACCTGTGTGAGTTGTGTGCGCATCTGCTGCAACGCCTCCAGCAACTGACCCACCTCGTTGGTGCCATGGGCAATGGGGGCGCCGCTCAGGTCTCCCTGCGCCACGGCGCGTGACAGCGCCACGGCCTGCGACAGCGGCCCGGTCATGGAGCGCACGAACACCAGCGCCATCGCACTGGTGGCCGACAGCGTGATGACGAGGGCCAGCGCCACCCACAGCAGGTTGCGCTGCAGCCCTGCCACGCGCGCCTGCAGCGCCTGGTCCAAGCTGGTCATGGACAGGTTGTTGAGCGCGTTCAGCGCCTCGATGGTGCGGGTGAACGCGTCGAAGTAATCCTTGGACGGCAGCTGCAGCTCCGTGGCGTTGAGGATGTCGCGCTCCACCATCTGCAGCGACTGCTGGATCTGCCCTTGCACGGCCTGCACGCTGCTGCCCAGCGCGCGCTGCAGTTCGGCATTGCCCTGCAAGGCGCGGTCCAGCCCCCGGAAGGTGTCGCCCTGCAGTTCAGCCACGCGCTGCTGCAGCACCAGCAGCTGGCCCTTGCCCTGGGGCGTCAATTCGCGCTTGCCCAAGGCGCTGGCGCCCTGGGCGCGCAGCATGCCCAGCTTTTCGCCGAGCATAGGGGCCTGGCCCAGCGAGGCCTGCACCAGCGCGTGGGTGTCGGCCTCGGGGTCGATCTGCAGGCCATAGGCATGCACCAGCGACTCATTGAGCTGCAACAGCGTTGCGATGAGCTGGGTGTGCTGCGCGGTGCTTTGCGCCTGTTCGATGCTGCGCGCGGCCACGGCCTGCTCCAGGGTGCGCCAGGTCTGCTGCGCCTGGGTCCAGGCCGCCATCTGCGCCGCAGGCACCTTGGCGGCGGCAAAGCGGGCGCTCACGTCGTCCAGGGCGGTGTTGACCGCATCGCGCGCGGCGGGGCGGCGCGCGGCCAGCGACTCGTCACCGCCCAGCATGCCCACCGACAGGCCCCGGTGCACCTGCATGCGCTGCACCAGGTGCGTGAGTGCCTGGGCGGGGGCCACGCCCTGCGCCTCCAGGCGCGCATGGTCGATGGCGTGGAGGGAGTCGCGCACCACCAGGTAGGTGGGCAAGGCGCTCATCATGAGCCCGATGGTCCCCAGGATGAGGAATTTTTCGAGCAGGTTCAACCGGTGAAGCAATGACATGGCAGTGGACGCAGGCCACACGGCGTGCGCTTTAGAGTAGGCCCCAGGGGCGGGTGTCGGCACCGCCGACTGGAGGGCGGCCCTCCTGAGGGCCGAACGGAATGTCCCGCAATGTAGGGACGTGTCCACAGTAGGGTTTTGACTCAGGTCAAGTCACGCAGAGCTTCGCCCCCGTGGCTTGACGGCGTGCACTGGCCTGCGTGCCGGTATGGGGGAGGCTGCACCGGCCGGGGCGCTGGAGAATAATGAACGCTTCCCCATCCTTTGGAGCCCCTGGCATGCACTCGATCACCCTGCGCTTCCTGGCGTCCCAGACGACCCTGCCCCAGGCGGGCCGCGTACCCGGTGGCACGGTGCTGCGCTGGGTGGATGAGGCTGGATTTGCCTGCGCCAGCGCCTGGGCCCAGGGGGATTGCGTGACCGAGTTTGTGGGCGGAGCCCACTTTGTGCGCCCTATCCGGCCGGGCAATCTGGTCGAGGTGCACGCGCGCCTGGCTTACACCACCGATACCAGCATGTGCCTGGCGGTGGAGGTGCGCAGCGGCGCCGTACACGGCGCGCCGCTGGAGGACGTGGTGCACTGCGTGGCCGTGTACACCGCCGTGGATGCCAGCGACCAGCCGCGCACCGTGGACAAGTGGAGCCCCGAGACCCCCGGCGACATTGCACTGGCCCAGCGCGTGAAGGCGCACATCGACGCAGCGCGCGCGGCGCAATGAGCGGCGCTGCACCGACCGCAGCCGCCACCAGCCCGCTGCGTGCGCGCGATCTGCTCGCGGCGCTGGTGGTGGTGATCCTCTGGGGCGTGAACTTTGTGGCGATGAAGTGGGGGCTGCGCAGCTTCAGCCCGTTCCAGCTGGGTGCCGCGCGCTACCTGTGCGCGGCCCTGCCCCTGGTGCTGCTGGTGCGCCCGCCGCGCATGCACTGGCGCTGGGTGCTGCTGTTCGGGTTGTTCCAGGGCGTGGGGCAGTTCGGCTTTTTGTTCATCGGGCTCAAGGTGGGCATGACGGCCGGGCTGGCCAGCGTGCTGCTGCAAACCCAGGTGTTCTTCACGGCGCTGCTGGGCTTTGCGCTGCTGCGCGAGCGCCCGGGGCTGCCGCTGCGCGTGGGCATGGGGCTGGCCGCGCTGGGGCTGGTGTGTTTTGCGATGAACTATGTGGGTCCGGGGTCCGGCATGGGGGTGGCGGCAGCCACCACGCTGGCGGGCCTGCTGCTCACGCTGTGTGGTGCGGCCATGTGGGCATCGTCCAACATCGTGGCGCGGCTGGCGCAGCAGCACAGCCCGGGGTTTGATCCGTTGGCCTTTGTGATCTGGAGCAGCCTGGTGCCGGTGCTGCCGTTCATGGCGCTGTCCGCCCTGTTCGACCCCGACGCCGCGCGCTGGCTGCAGTGGCAAACGCTGGCCAGCGTGCCGCTGCTGTCGTGGGCCGCCGTGGCCTACCTGGGCTGGGCCGCCACCATCGTGGGCTACGCGCTGTGGACCAACCTGCTGCAGCGCTACCCCGCCAACCGCGTGGCGCCATTCAGCCTGGCGGTGCCGGTGGTGGGCCTCACCGCAGGCTGGCTGCTGCTGGACGAGGGCGTGGCGCCCTGGCAGTGGGCGGGCATTGCGCTGGTGGTGGCCGCGCTGGCCTGTGTGGTGCTGGGGCCCAGACTACAAGCCAGAAGGGCCGGTAGCGCTGGTTGAATATGCCACAGCAGCTATCAATTGGATAGCATTCGGCCGCAGCACCGGCTACAGCAACCTGCGCCGCGCAAAGCGCACCACGGTCACCCCGGCACGTGCCTGGCGCACCGAGGGCATCACCAGCACACAGTCGTCGTACGGAGTGACCACCGGCACGCCGTCGTTGTCACCAATCACCGTGCCCGCCTTCTCGAACACTTCCAGGCCCGTGTACGGCGCCACGAACCGGAAGGCGCTGCTGGTGGCAACCACGGGGCCGGTCACCTCCAGCGCCCACTGGCGCGGTGCGTCGGGCAGGCGCCAGCCGGGCAGCTGCTGCGCCAGCGCGTCGGCGCTCAGCGCACCGGACTGTTCGATGAAGCGCACACACTGGTCCTGCGCCACGGCGCGGCTGGCCGGGTCGCCATGGAAGCCACATTCGATGAGCAGCGAGCGGGTGCCGTTGTCGTCCAGGTCGCCAAACCGGCCGTAGTCACGCATGCGCATGCCGTCCTTGTGGCCGGCGTCCACCACGATGTGTTCGGGCGAGCGCATGGCACGCGCCAGCGCCAGGTTGCGCGGCTGGATGCCGGTGAGCAGCAGCGGCGCCGAGGGCTCGTGCATGGAATGAATGTCGAGCAGCCAGTCGGCCTGCGCCACCCACGGGCGCAGTGCGGCGGCGCGGCGGCGCTCGTTGGTGTCGGCCGCGTCGATGCGCTCGTCCAGCCACTGGCGGTTGAGGTCTTCGTCGGTGAAGCGCGAGGCGTCGTGGTTGCCGGGGTCAAACCGGTCGAAGGCGTCGAGGTTGCAGAACGCAAGCGTGAGCGTGCCCTGCTGCGGGCGCACACCGGCGTCGAGCAGGCCTTTGAGCGCCCAGGCGCCGCACAGCTCGTTGCCATGCACCAGGGCGCTGATCATCACGTGGCGGCCGGGTCGGCCCGAGTCGAAATGCCACACGCCTTCGGTGCCGGTGTTGCCGGCGCGCCAGGCGCCGATGTCGGGAGCGGGCAGCGCAAACACCAGGGGTTGCACGGACGTGGGGGGGAGAGTGCTGCTGCTCATTCTTCGATCTTGGCGAATTCAACAATCTTCTTGTACTTGGCCACTTCGGTGGTCAGGAACTGGTCGATGTTCACGGTGGGCGAGGCCACGGTGGACCCGCTGGCTTCCATCTTCTTGCGGAAGTCCGGCGATTGCAGGCTGTCGGCCAGTGCCTTCTTGAGCTTGTCGGTCACTGGCTTGGGCAGGTTGGCAGGCGCCATGAGCGCAAACCACACGCTGATGTCCACGTTCTTGTACTGCGGCGACTCGGCCAGCGCGGGGATGTCGGGTGTGGTGGCCGAGCGCTTGGCCTCGGTGGTGCCCAGTGCAATCACCTTGCCACTCTTGATGTGCGGCAGGCCGCTGGAGAGCACGAACACGCCGTACTCCAGGTTGTTGCCCATGAGGTCGCTGGTGAGCGGCGCCACCCCCCGGTAGGGGATGTGGGTCATGAACAGCTTGCCTTGCTCCTTCACGGCCTCGCCCGCCAGGTGCAGCGCCGTGCCCACGCCCGAGCTGCCGTAGCTGAACTTGCCGGGGTTCTTGGACACCTTCTGCGTGAACTCCGCCATGTTCTTGACGCCCGCGCCGGTGGAGGCCACCAGCACCAGCGGCTGGGAGGCAATGAGACCGATGGCGGTGAAGTCCTTGATGTCGTACTTGACCTTCTTGGTCACGAGCTTGTTGATGGCGATCTCGTTGTTGGCGCCCACCAGCAGGGTGTAGCCGTCGGGTGCGGCGTTGGCCACCTTCTGCGCACCGATCGCGCCACCGGCACCGCCCAGGTTCTCGATCACCACCGGCACGCCGAGCTTGTTGCCCAGCTCGGTGGCCACCGTGCGCGCGGTCAGGTCGGTGCTGCCGCCGGGCGGATAGCCCACCACGATGGTGATGGGCTTGCTGGGGTAGGCGTCTTGCGCGATGGCAGGGGCAGCGAGAACGGCCAGGCCGCACAGCAGTGCAGCACGGCGCAGGGGACGGACGGTGGTCATGGTGAAACTCCTTGGCAAAGGCGTGGGGCTGAATGGGGCGGGTGAGGTATGGATTGGATTGTGAAAAACCGGCCCCTGGCTGTTGGTGCCAAAACGGCACCAGGTCGTGCTGATTCACGATGCCTGCCACGGGGAAACCCGCAGGTCTCTCACCGTGGACGCGCGCTCATCAGCGCTGCGCCAGGGCCTTCCACAACGCCTCGGCCAGCGGCCCCAGGCGGCGCTTGGGGCGATACAGGCGCACGTCAAAACGCACCTCCATGCGGGCGTCACCCGCCAGCGCGAGCCGCTGGGCCTTGCAGTCGGCAAACACCATGGACCAGGGCAGCCACGCAACGCCCAGGCCTTTTTGCACGTATTCGTAGTGGGCGTCGGCCGAGTCGCACTCCACCACGCGCTGCAGCCGGGGCGCATGGGGGTTGTGCGCCAGGTGGTCTTCCACCAGCCGCCCCAGGGCGAGCTGGGGCGCGTAGGCCAGGTAGGGCACCAGCGTGGCGTCGGGCCCGAACCGGTGCAGCGCCTGCCCCTGCGCCGTGGCGCGCGAGACGGGCACCAGCCGGTCGGAGGCCACCGTCAGGTGCGTGAACTGCCGCGCATCGAGCCGGATGGCCAGGGCCGGGTGGTGGTACACGAGCGAAAAATCAGCCTCGTTGCGCTCCAGCATGCCCACGGTGTCGGCCAGCGCCCGGGTGCGAATGCACAGCTCGCCGCCCTGCAAAATGGGCTGCAGGCGCACCAGCCAGTCGGCCACCACGGTGCGCGCCAAGGTGCGGCCCGTGGCCAGAGTCACGGTGCGGGCCTGCCGCCCGGCCAGGCTTTGCAGCTCCTCGTGCGACTGGGTGAGGTTGCGCACCATTTGCCCGGCGGTGTCCAGAAAACTTTGCCCGGCGGGCGTGAGGGTGACGGGGCCGCCGCTGCCGCGCTCCACCAGCGGCGTGCCTGCCCAGGCCTCCAGCGCGCGGATGCGCCGGCCAAACGCGGGGTGGGTGACATGCCGCAGCTCCGCCGCGCGGGTGAAGCTGCGCTCCTGCGCCAGCACGATGAAGTCTTCCAGCCATTTCAACTGCATCGTCGGCTCCTGAAGGGGCGGCTGTCCGGTCGGTGGGCTGGTGCCTGGGCTGTGCCAGCCCCGTTAGAGGACCAGACACCGCGGTCGGAGTGAGAGCGCTCAGCCCCGGGCAGCTTCCAGAACGCCTCGGGTGCGCATGGCTTCTGCACGCGCGGCCGCAGCAAAGTCCTCGCCTTTGGACGCGTAAAGAATGGCCCGCGACGAGTTCACGATGATCGGCCCGTCACTGCGCAGCCCGGCGCGCACGGTGGCGGCGGCATCACCACCCTGGGCACCCACGCCCGGAATCAGCAGCGGCAGCGTGGGCGCGATGGCACGCACGCGCTCGATCTCCTGCGGGTAGGTGGCGCCCACCACGAGGCCGAGCTGGCCATTCTTGTTCCAGGGGCCTTGCGCCAGACGCGCCACATGCTCGTACATGAGCGGCTGGCCCTCGACGCTGGCCAAGCGCTGGGTCTGCAGGTCGTCGCCGCCGGGGTTGGACGTGCGACAGAGCAAAAACGCGCCCTTGCCGTGGTAGGCCAGATAGGGCTCGATGGAGTCGAAGCCCATGAAGGGCGACAGCGTGACGGCATCGGCACCGTAGCGCTCGAAGGCCTCCTTGGCGTACTGCTCGGCCGTGGAGCCGATGTCGCCGCGCTTGGCGTCCAGGATCACCGGCACCTGCGGTGCGTTGGCCCGCATGTGCTGCATCAGGCGTTCGAGCTGGTCCTCGGCACCGTGCGCAGCGAAGTAGGCGATCTGCGGCTTGAAGGCACACACCAGGTCGGCGGTGGCGTCCACGATGGCCGCGCAAAAGTCATAGATCTTGCGGGGGTCGCCCTGCATCGCAGCGGGAAACCGCGTGGGTTCAGGGTCCAGGCCCACGCACAGCAGGGAGTTGTTCTGTGCCGTGGCGTCGCGCAGCATGTCGGTGAAGTTCATGGGGCGTGATTTTAGGTGGGTGGGCACGGGATGCCCCCGCCGGGGACCGTGATCGTCGAAGAGAGGCTCTGCGAAGCGGAGGTTTCGGGCACCCCGGGGTGTGCCACCGGGCAACAAAAAAGGCCGTCGAGACGGCCTTTTTTCGGTAGCACAGGGAGCAACAAGTCCCTAGTGAGAAAGAACGATCAGCGGGGCACAGCCAGCAGCCGTTGCACGTCGCGGTCGTTGGGCAGCGCGTAGTCGTAGCCACGCACGATGCGGCTGTCTTCGGTGCGCACGAGCTTCAGGCTCACGTAGGTGTAGTTGGCGGCCGCAGAGTAGGTACCCACCAGCACCAGGGAGGCATTATGGTTGCGGGCAATGTCCTTGATCTCACGCGACAGCAGCAGCTCGCCCTGGCCTTCGCGCACGAACACGTCACCGCGCAGCTTGATTTCCTTCACGTTGAAGCCGCTGGCCGCCATGCTGGTGGCGTACTGCTCGGACAACGTGCGGCCCAGCGGGGCGGCGCGGCTGAGGTCGTTGACGTTGACCACGGTGGCCACGAGCACGGGCCCGCCACCCAGCGAGTTCATGTCGAAACCGGTGGTCAGCTTGCTCACCGCGTCGCGGCTGCTCTGGATGAACTGGCTGCTGGCGGCTTCCTGGTAGGTGGGCTCGACGCGCACCGGCGCAGCGTTGTTGGCGCAACCGGCCAGCACCGCGCCGGCCAGCACCGTCAGAAGAAGTGCGGGGGTTTTCATTGCGAGACAACCTTCATGTTGACGTTCTTGTACGAGGGGCGCGTGAACAACGGGGTGTCAGCGTTTTCCAGGTAGTACACGTCGGTCTTGCGAGCCAGGTACTGGCCGCCGCGCGTGACAGTGGTGGTCAGGATCAGCTCGGTGTTGGTCGGGCCACCAGAGTTGATGCTGTTGGCATAGTCGGCGGCGATCGACAGACCCAGGCCTGCGGCCAGCTGGGCGTCGATGTGCTCATGGCGCAGACCGTACGCGGCAAACAGGCCTGCAGCAAGCATGGTGAACTGACCAGGGATGAAATGCGGGCGGTCGCTGTTGTGGCGCACGACCTGGATACCGTAGGAGACTTCCAGGGCCTGGCCCAGGTTCTGCTGCACCACGGCGCCGTTCTGGACCAGTTTGGTGATCAGGAACTCGCGGAAGGCGGTTTCAAACTGCGTGGCATTGGCGGGCAATGACACATGCAGGGGGGTGTTGGGGGCCACGCCGGCCTTGTCCAGGGTGCTCAGCGTCTGATTGACCACATCGCGCGAGACCAGGTCCCAATGTCCGGCGGAGCGAACCTTGGGCTGCGAGGTGTACTCGAAATTTTCCGCGACGGGAATAGGCGCCCTCTGTGCGCACCCCACCAAAGTTGCCACAGCGCCAGCCAGCACGGCCAAGCTGATTGCCTTTGAAAACGACATGATTCCCTCCTACGGACTGAATTTGCGAGGATCCGAACAGATGCGACCCGCACGATTGAAAAATAATTCTGGGCGGTATCCTCAACAAAAACAAGAAAAAATTACGCTAACTACGCTCCGGCGTACACAGTTCGTTGTTTTTGGTCACAGTTGTGTGCCGATGCAAGGCGTGTAAGCAGGCAGAGCCACCTTTGCGGTGGCCCGCCTTGCATTTGCTTACACGGAAGCGGCTGCGCGCTGCTCCAGGATGTCGAAAGCGGGCAGCTTTTTGCCTTCCAGCACTTCCAGGAAAGCGCCGCCACCGGTGGAGATGTAACCCACTTGCTTGTCGATGCCGTACTTCGCGATGGCGGCCAGCGTGTCGCCACCGCCCGCGATGCTGAAGGCCGAGGATTCGGCAATCGCCTTGGCGAGTTGCTTGGTACCGTTCTCAAAAGCGGCAAACTCGAACACGCCCACGGGGCCATTCCAGACGATGGTGCCAGCAGACTTGAGCTGGGCCGCGAGGCGGGCAGCCGTCTCGGGGCCGATGTCCAGGATCATGTCGTCGGGCGCCACGTCCGTGGCGGCCTTCACCGTGGCGGGGGCATCCGCAGCAAATGTCTTGGCCACGACCACGTCCGTGGGGATCGGCACCTCGGCGCCACGCGCCTTCATGGCAGCCATCACGGACTTGGCGGCGTCCAGCAGATCGGGCTCAGCCAGGCTCTTGCCGATGGGCAGGCCGGCCGCCAGCATGAAGGTATTGGCAATGCCGCCGCCCACGATGAGCTGGTCCACCTTGTCGGCCAGGCTTTGCAGGATGGTGAGCTTGGTGGACACCTTGGAGCCCGCCACGATGGCCGCCAGCGGGCGCTGAGGATGGGCCAGGGCCTTGGTCAGGGCATCGATCTCGGCCGACAGCAGCGGGCCGGCGCAGGCAATGGGGGCGTACTGCGCGATGCCGTAAGTGGTGCCTTCGGCGCGGTGGGCGGTGCCAAACGCGTCGTTCACGAAGATGTCGCACAGCGCGGCCATCTTGCGTGCCAGCTCCTCTTTGTTTTTCTTCTCGCCCACGTTCAGGCGGCAGTTTTCCAACAGCACGATCTGGCCGGGTGCCACTTGCACACCATCCACCCAGTTGGCGACCAGCGGCACTTCACGGCCCAGCAGTTCGGCCATGCGCTGGGCCACGGGGGCCAGGGAGTCCTCGGGTTTGAATTCGCCTTCAGTCGGGCGGCCCAGGTGGCTGGTGACCATGACAGCGGCACCGGCGTCCAACGCCATGCGGACCGCGGGAATGGAGGCACGGATGCGGGTGTCTTCAGTGATGTTGCCGGCGTCGTCTTGCGGCACGTTCAGGTCGGCGCGGATGAAGACGCGCTGGTTGCGGGCCTTGCCCTGGGCGCACAGATCGGAAAAGCGAAGGATGTTCATGGGGGAAGGTTTCCTGGAGGGGCCGGTGGATCAGGGGCGCCATTTTAGGCGGCCCTGCTGACGCGGCCGCCCGCCGCCAGCACCTACCAGCCCCAGCCGATGTGCAGTGGCAGATACACCGCCATGCCCACCAGAATGGTGCCCAGGATGCCCCGGCGCCAGAAGTAATACACGCTGGCGAACAGCACGGCCGGCAGGCGTGCGTCCATGAAGGTGTCGATCAGCTCGCCCTGCACCATGAGGATCTCGGGTGCAATGACGGCGGTGAGCGCTGCCAGCGGGGCATATTTGAGGCCCCGCTTGAGCCAGTCGGGCAGGGGCAACTCACGCTCCGGGATCATGAAGAAGGAGCGCGACACCACCGTGATCACCGCCAGGCCCACAGTGGCCAGCAAGGGATAGATCCAGGACCAGCTCATGGGTGGCGTTCCTCGCGCAGCGGCACCACATCGCCCGCCTCGACATGCTCGCGCTCCTCGGGCGGCATGACGCTGTCAGCGGGCACCAGTAGCAACTCGGGTTGGCGACGGCGGCGGTCCACGGCCTCCATCAGCAGTCCCGCGGCCACGGCGGCCGCCAGCGCCACCAGGATGTTGAGCTTGAGCGGCAAGGCAAACGCAGCAATCGCTGCAGTGGCCGCAACACCCGTGGCGAGCCAGGTGGCCCGGTCGAACAGCAGGGACAGCAGCACGCCCAGCAAGGCCAGTACCCCCGCAAAACCCAGCCCCCAGGACAAGGGCACCGCGTTGGCCAGCAGGATGCCGGCGATGGACGGCACCTGCCAAGCCAGCCAGTTGGTGGAGGCCGCGCCCCAGAAATACGGCACCTGCTCCGGGGCCGGCCGGGGTTCCGGAAAGCGCTTCATGAACGCCACATAGATCACGTCCCCGCTGAAATACCCCACGGCCAGGCGCTGGCGCAGCGGCAGGTGCGCAAAGTAGCTGCGCCACATGCTGCTGAAAATCACAAACCGCAGGTTGACGCAGGCGGCCGTGAGCCACACCACCCACAGCGGCGCGCCCACGGACAGCAGCGGAATGACGGCGAGCTGGGCGCTGCCGGCATACACCAGCAGCGACATGAACACGGCCATGCCGACCGACATGCCACTTTTGACCATGGCCACCCCGGTGACCAGCCCCCAGGCTGCAATGCCCAGCGAGGTACCGGCCATGTCGATGGCGGCCATTCGGAAGGAGGGGTGGCGCAGTGTCCGGCCCAGCGCAGCAGACACGCTCATGCAGGGTTTGCGCCCAGCACCATGCCCGGGTGCAGGTCAAAGCCGCGCAAGAAATCAGCCGCCGCCAGCCGCTTGCCACCCGCCCGCTGCAGCGTGGTCAGGCGCAACGCCGTGCCGCTACCGCATGCGACGGTCACTCCCGCGCCATCCGCAGCCAAAATCTGCCCGGAGCGCTGGTCGGATTTGCCTTGAACGCTATCAATTGCATAGCTCCAGATCTTGATCGTCTCGCCGTTGCACTCGGTGCTGGCCCCCGGGAAGGGATCGAACGCGCGAATGCGCTGGCCAATGACTGCGGCAGGCAGTGTCCAGTCGATCGTGCTCTCGGCCTTTTCGATCTTGTGGGCGTAGGTGATGCCGTCTGCCGGTTGCGGCACAGCAGTGAGGCCACCGCAGGCGGCCAGCTCCAGCGCCTCGACGATCATGCGACCGCCCAGCGCGGCCAGGCGGTCGTGCAGGGTGGCTGTCGTATCGCCCGGGGCAATAGGCAGGCGCTCGGTCAGCAGCATGTCGCCCGTGTCCAGCCCTGCATCCATCTGCATGATGGTGACGCCGGTTTCGGCATCGCCTGCCTCGATGGCGCGGTGAATGGGGGCGGCGCCGCGCCAGCGCGGCAGCAGGCTCGCGTGGATGTTCAGGCAGCCCAGGCGCGGTAGATCCAGGGTCCACTGCGGCAGGATCAGCCCGTAGGCGGCCACGACCATCACATCGGCCTGGGCTGCGAGCAGGGCTTCGCGCGCTGCTGCGGCATCCTCGGGGTATTTGCCATCCAGGCGCAGGCTGCGGGGCTGTGCGACAGCAATGCCGTGCTCCAGTGCGCATTGCTTCACAGGCGAAGCCTGCAGCTTCATGCCACGGCCAGCGGGGCGATCCGGTTGCGTCAGGACCAGTGGAACGGTGAAGCCTGCAGACAACAGCCGCTCCAGGGCCACACGGGCGAATTCGGGGGTACCAGCAAAAATGACTCTCATGAAAGCAGATATAGATAGCGGCTTAGGTGCGCGCGGGACTCGGTGGCCCAGCGGGACCACCCAACCAGTCAATCGCGCACGTTGTCAAAATTCGGCAGTTCGTCGGTGAACAACACCTGGCGCACCACCCCTTGGCGATCCAGGTGCACATGGGCCTGTCGCAGGTCCGAGTTCTGCCGGAAGCGGTAGGTCCAGATATCACCATCAAAGCGCGCCACCTGCTCGACACGCAAGGGCATTCCGAAGGTGTTTTGCAGGTCGGCACGGGTCCAGGTGCCCACGGGCAGGTTCTCGAATCGCTGCTGCGTGAGCACCTGCTCGTTGCGCACCAGCCGGCCAATGGCATCAAAGTCGAGGTTGTAGGCGGCAAACCCGGCGGGTAATTCCGAGTACAGCAGCCGCTCGCCAGAGGGCAGCGCTATCGTGGCGGTTGGCGGGCCCAGACGAGCGATCACTTCGGCCCGCAACGCGCCGGGCCGTTCACGGGCCGGCAGCACACAGCCCGCCAACTGGCAAGCCAGCGCCACCAGCGCCAGCACTCTGACGCCCCAGCGGACGCAGAGCGCTGCGCGCATCAGCCGCGCGCCTCCCGCTGCTGCTTGACCATCTTGGTCTTGATGCGGTTGCGCTTGAGGGGGGAGAGGTATTCCACAAACACCTTGCCCATCAGGTGGTCCATCTCGTGCTGGATACAGACCGCCAGCAGTCCGTCGGCCTCGATGACGCGGGACTGGCCCTGAGCGTCCAGCGCGCGCACATGCACCGCGTCAAAACGCTCCACGCCGTCATAAATGCCAGGCACCGACAGGCAGCCTTCTTCGTTCAGGTGCTTTTCGGCGCTGGTCCAGACCAGCTCGGGGTTGATCAGTACCAGGGGCTGGTCGCGCTCCTCCGACACGTCGATGACCACCAGCCGCTCATGCACATCCACCTGGGTGGCCGCCAGGCCAATGCCGTGCGCGTCGTACATTGTGGCCAGCATGTCGGCCACCAGCGTGCGAATGCGGTCGTCCACCGCCTGGACGGGGCGGGCGACCTTGTGAAGCCGGGGGTCCGGGTAACAGAGAATGGGAAGGATTGCCATGGCTGCAGGTAAGAGATGTCGCTATTTTCGCCACTTTTGCGGCCTACTGCCGCCTTGCGAGCCAATAATCGTTGCCGAATCAAGGGCTTGAGCAGAGAATCTAAGAAGCTTTGTAACGTATTTGCCCGGCCGCACGCCTGCTTTGTGCGCCGAGGTGCCAGCGAGGGGGCGTTTCCCAATGCATGAGAAAAGGAACAACATGACGGCATTCACCAGCGTGCGGCGGACCGCCCTGGGCGCGCTCACGATCATTGCTGGCGCCCTGCTGGTCATGCCGGCCCAGGCGCAGAATTACCCCATCTCCAGCGGCCAGCGCGCCACAGCGCAGCAGGTGTCCGAGCGGGGTGTACCGCTGGAGGAGCTGGCGCCCAACGCCCCAGACACCTACACTGTCAAGCGGGGCGACACGCTCTGGGGCATTTCGGGCATGTACCTCAAGCGCCCATGGCGCTGGCCCGAGCTCTGGGGCATGAACCTCAAAACCATCCCCAACCCGCACCTGATCTTTCCTGGCCAGACGCTTTACCTTATTAAGGAAGGCGGCTATGCCCGCCTGAGCACCAGCCGCTCCAGCGAACCCGAGACCGTGCGCATCTCGCCCCGCACCCGCAGCGATAGTTTGGCTGATTCCGCGTTGCCCACACTCAAGCAGCACCTCATCGAGCCCTTCCTGGTCGAGCCCCTCGTGGTGGACGAGCAAGTGCTGCTGAGCGCCCCGCGCGTGATCGCGACGACGGAAGAGCGCGTGCTGATGGCGGCGGGCGACCGTGTCTATGTGCGTGGGGACGCCGCGTCGCCCATGCTGGCAGAAGCGGGCGAACCCCGGTACTACCGTGTTTTCCGCAATGCCGTGGCGCTCAAGGACCCCGTGACGGCCGAAGTGCTGGGATACGAAGCCCAGTACCTGGGCAAAGCGGAACTGGTGCGTGGTGAGTCGTTCGAAGAAATTCCGAACGGCAAGGGTGGATACACGGCGGAATACATCCCCGCCACCGTGGATCTGTCGGCCACCAAGGAGGAAGTCCGCGCGGGCGACCGCCTGCTGCCTGCACCCGCCCGCCCGTTCCTGAGCTACACCCCCCGAGCCCCCGAGATGGAAGTGGATGCCCGCGTGGTATCCATTTATGGCAGTTCGGCCGTGGCCTATGCAGCCCAAAATCAGGTGGTAGCCATCAATATGGGTTCGCAGGACGGACTGGAGCCTGGCCATGTGCTCAGCCTGCTGACCAAGGGCGACCGCATCAAGGACATGACCGACAGCAACAGGGCGATGGTCAAGCTGCCCAGTGAAATCAACGGCACTGCCATGGTGTTCCGCACCTTCGAGCGCGTGTCCTATGTGCTGCTGCTGGAAATCCGCAACGGTGTGCGCGTCGGCGACCGCTTGGTCAACCCCAAGTAACGCTGAGGGCCGGTAGTACGTATCGCCGCGCGGGGTTCCTGCGCTGCGGTAGTCACGTTGCCGCGCCGTACTGGTATCCATGGACCACGACGAACTCGGCGCCTGGCTGCGGCTGACCTTGACGCCAGGCATTGGCAACGGGGCCGCGCGGCGTCTGCTGGCACGCTTTGGCTTGCCGCAATCCATCTTTCAGCAGACCGAAGCCGCCCTGCAACTCTGTGTGCCCGCCGCGCAGGCCAAGGCGTTGCGCGAGATTCCGCAGGGGTGGGAAGCCCTGTGGCAGACCACCGCCCAATGGCTTGCCAGTGCTGTGCCACTAGGCCCCGCGCGCGCCATCGTGAGCCTGGGCGACCTGCGCTATCCGCAGGCCTTGCTGGACACGGAAGACCCACCGCTGCTGCTCTACCTCATGGGCCCGGCATCACTGCTGGAGCACCAGCCTTTTCCCAGTGATCGCTGTCTCGCTGTGGTCGGGAGCCGCAATCCCACCGCCCAGGGCGCAGAGAACGCTCGCCTGTTTGCCCGGGCGCTGCACAGCGCAGGCTTGACCATCGTGTCGGGGCTTGCGCTGGGGGTAGACGCTGCCGCCCACGAAGGCGCGCTGGACTCGGCGACGCCCCCTTGCGCAAGGGCCGCCACCATCGCCGTGGTAGGCACCGGGCTCGACCGCGTGTATCCGCGCAAGAACCTGGACCTGGCCCATCGCATTGCCGCACACGGACTGATCGTCAGCGAGTACCCCCTGGGTACTCCACCGCTGCCAGGCAACTTTCCCAAACGCAACCGCATCATTTCGGGCCTCTCGCAGGGCACGCTGGTGGTGGAAGCCGCACTGGCATCGGGCTCGCTGATCACAGCCCGCATGGCGGCCGAGCAGGGGCGTGAAGTGTTTGCCATTCCAGGTTCCATTCATGCACCGCAGTCACGCGGCTGCCATGCGCTGATCCGTCAAGGCGCCAAGCTGGTGGAGTCTGCCCAGGATGTACTGGAAGAACTCAAGATCCCCGCCACCACCATGTCCGGCCTGCCCCACGAAGGCGCGAACGCCGCAGGAGTCGCTGTATCGGACGGCAGCGAAGACCCCGTGCTCGCCGCCTTGGGCTACGACCCCATGGGGCTGGATGCTCTGGTCGCCCGCACGGGCATAGGCGCATCGGCCTTGCAGGTGGCCCTGCTGGAACTGGAACTCGACGGCAGCATTGCGCGGTTGCCGGGGGGGTTGTTTCAGCGGGTCGGCAGGGGCTAGCTGATCACTCAGTGATCGCCCGGGGCCAGAGGGGCGCAAGGGATGCCAACACGCATCCCGGATAAAAGCGCCTGTTGACGATCTCACAGGAGATCTCACACAGGCTCTGAGCAACGCCTGCGGGGGCTCAGTCCAGCAATCGTTCCGGGTTGGCGTCCAGCTTGGCCAGGGCATCGCGCGTGGCGCGCAGCGTGAGTCCTTCCTCGTCCTGGGCCACCAGCAAGCCAGCCTGCAGGTACGCCGCCAGGCGGCGCAACTGGATCAGGTAACTGCTGCCATCCACCGCAGCAAACAAGTGCAACTGCTTGCGCTGGCTTTGCCAGGCGTACTGCACCTGGGCCGATGCGCCGTTGTGGTCCAGCGTATACCAGGTGCCAGGCTGCAGATCCTGCGCCCAGGCCACCATGGCATCGTCCACCGGAGCACCGTTGTCAGCAATCACGTGGATGGACGAGGCGTCGATGCCGAGCATCATCTCGATGTTGTCCGCATTGAGCGGCATGTCACCCAGTGTGGCATCACTGATGAAGTCTTCGAGGTTGGCCAGGCGTTTGGCCATGGCATCGATGTGCGCCTGGGGAATGGACGCCGTCTTGGACAAAAAGGCGTCGGCCAGGGTGTCTGTCAACACTTTGACCTGCGCATCCTGGGCCGCGCCGTTCACGCCCAGCAGGGTCAGCCCTTGGCGCAGACGTTGCAGCAGCGCGGGCAGGTTCTGGATGACCTGGGCCCGGTCGCTGCGATTGGGTTTGGCGCTGGCGGCCCAGACGAGGTCTGCTGCCGTGCGCTTGAAGGCCACCGTGTCGGCATGTTGAGGGCCATCACGCACGGCCGACAGCGCCAGCACCTCGGCCCAGGTCTTGAACAGGAACTCGCGGATCTCGTCGCGCACCGGCATGTCGCGCAACATGGTGCGCAGCTCGATGGTGTACTGGATCGCCAGCGTTTCCCGTTGCTCGACCTGCTGGGCGACGCTCACCAGGCGCGAGGTGACCTGCTTTTCAGTGAGGAACTTGGCCAAAAATTTCTCGAACTCGTCATAGACGAGCTGGAAGACGCGGCGTCCGGTCTCGGGGTACTGCTCGATCACCTGCACCACACGGCGAATCTCGGCTTCCAACGCGCTGCCATTGATGCTGGTCGCGTCAAAACCGAGTACGCAGGCACCCATGCGGTCGATCAGCTTGCGGGCGGGATGGTCGAGATTGCTGAAAAATTCGGGCTCAGCCAAGGCCACACGCAGCACCGGCACCTGCAGCCGGGCAAACCACACCCGCACGGCGGGCGGTATCCGGTCCTCTGCGAGGATGCTCTGGAACATCAACGCCACCACCTCGATGATGGCCTTCTCGCCCGAGGTGGTCGCTTTCTTCTTGAGTTCGGTGGAGCGCTCCCGCACGGCGCCCACCAACTGGACCACGGCTGCAGGGCTGTAGTCCTCCATCAGCGTGGCCACGCCACTGTAGTAGGTGTCCGCATGCACGCGGTGCGCCGTGAGCGCATGTGCCAGCGCGGCCGAAGCGGGGGGCGCATTCACCATGTCAAAGCCGGTGGCGGGCTGCGTGAGTAGCCGTCGCAACTGCCCCATCACACCCTGCGCACGCTGGCGTGCCCGGGCCAGGGGCGTCATGCCCGTGGCAAAGGCCGTGGGCATTCCGTGTGGTGGCCGGGGGTAGCCGCCATGTCCGGGGGGCGGCATCTGCGTGCCCGGTGGCCCCATCGGCCGAGCCCCAGCGGGCATGCCGGGAGGCTGCTGCACTCCTCCGCGCGCGGCCATCATGGCCTGGCGGGTCTGCGCCAGGGCCTGCGAAGCCAGGCCCCCGGAACCCGAATCGCCCCCGCCACTGCCCGTGGCGGTGCCACCCTGCGTGCGGCGCACCTTGGATTTGAGATCGACCTGCGGCGTGATGCCCTGCTCTACGTAGAACACGTTGACCGCCTGGTAGTGCTTCTGGAGCAGGTTGGCCAGCTCGCGCTGCAGGGGATCCACCACGGTTTGCAGGTCCGTGCGGGGTAGCCCTGCCTCCACCCATTGTTCCACCAGCAACAGGCATACCGTGTCGGGTCGCAGGATGTCGCTACTGTCCAGCTCCTGCCCCTCCAGCGACTGGGTGCGCTGGCGCAAGGTGTCGAACTGATGGCTGACCTGCTCGTTCACCGTCAACGCCATGCGCGAGGCGAGGATCTTGTTCTCGACCACATCGTCGCTGAGCAGCTCGAACTGACTGAGCCCACCACCAGCCGCCAGCTGGCCACGTGTAGAGCTGACGTGGGGAGCCAGCGCCTCCTGCCAGGCCTTGCCGGCGCGCTCCGTCCATGCGGAATGTTTTTGCTGGTACAGAAGCCACGCATCCCGGCGCGACTGCATCTCGCGGGCTGTGCCCGTCTGGTTCATCAACGCGGTGAGGAAGTCCTGGACGGTCTTGTCCAGATCCACCAACCCTCCACAGATCCCCTCTACAAACCGCTGGCGCGCCTGGCGGGCCAGGCGGCGTTGCGGAACAGAAGGGGGCGTGGTGTGCATGAACAGATATTAGCGGGTCAGACGGTAGCTCCGGCATGGGGATCGTTGGGATCCCCCTCCTTTTTGGCGGGCTTGACGAGGTCCTCGCGCTTGACGCCCAGCCACATGGCAATAGCCGCCGCCACGAACACCGAGGAATAGATACCGAACAGGATACCGATGGTCAGCGCCAATGCAAAGTAGTGCAAGCTCGGGCCGCCAAAGAAGAACATCGACAGCACCATCGCCTCGGTGGAGGCGTGGGTGATGATGGTTCGACTCATCGTGCTGGTGATGGCGTGGTCGATCACCTCGTGCGTGGTCATCTTGCGGTACTTGCGGAAGGCCTCGCGGATCCGGTCGAAGATCACGACCGATTCATTCACCGAGTAACCCAGCACGGCGAGCACGCCGGCGAGCACCGACAGCGAGAACTCCCACTGGAAGAACGCAAAGAAGCCCAGGATGATCACCACGTCATGCAGGTTGGCAATGATTGCGGCGACGCCGAATTTCCACTCAAAGCGGAAGGCCAGGTAGATCACGATGCCCACGACCACCATGGCCAGCGCCATCAGGCCACCGTGCACCAGTTCCTCGCCCACCTGCGGACCTACAAATTCGGTGCGACGCAAGGTCACTGCGGGGTCTGCAGCCTTCAAGGCGCCCAGCACCTGCTCGCTCTGCTGTGCGGACGTCACGCCCTTTTGCACGGGCAGGCGGATCATCACGTCACGCGAGGTGCCGAAATTCTGCACCTGCACGTCGGGGTAGCCCAGTGCGGCCACGGTGTCGCGGACCTTGGCCAGTTCGGCGGGCTGGCTGTAGGCCACTTCCATCACGGTGCCGCCCGTGAACTCCACCGACAGGTGCAGCCCACGCGTAAGCAGGAAGAAGACCGCCAGAGCGAAAGTGATGAAGGAGATCGCGTTGAAGACCAACGCGTGCTTCATGAAAGGGATGTCTTTGCGGATACGGAAGAATTCCATGGTCTTCCTCCTTTAGTTCGTCTTGGCCACAGCACTATCGGACTCAGGCTTCCACACCTGACCGATGGCCACGCTCTTGAGCTTCTTCTTGCGGCCGTACCACAGGTTCACCAGACCCCGCGAGAAGAACACGGCCGAGAACATGCTGGTCAGGATGCCGATGCAGTGCACCACAGCAAAGCCACGCACCGGGCCGGAGCCAAACGCCAGCAGCGCCAAGCCCGCGATCAAGGTGGTCACGTTCGAGTCCAGGATGGTGGCCCAGGCACGCTCATACCCCGCGTGGATGGCCGCCTGGGGCGACACACCCTCGCGCAGCTCTTCGCGGATGCGCTCGTTGATCAGCACGTTGGAGTCAATCGCCACCCCCAGCGCCAGCGCCATGGCAGCAATGCCGGGCAGCGTGAGCGTGGCCTGTAGCATGGACAAGATGGCCAGCAGCAGCAGCACGTTCACCGCCAGCGAGACGGTGGAGAAAATGCCGAACAGTGCGTAGTAGATGCACATGAACACCGCAATGGCCACCATGCCCCACACCACGCTGTGGATACCGCGCTCGATGTTGTCGGCGCCCAGGCTGGGGCCGATGGTGTATTCCTCGATGATTTCCATGGGCGCGGCCAGCGAGCCAGCGCGCAGCAGCAGGGCGGTGTCGTTGGCCTCGGCCGTGGTCATGCGGCCCGAGATCTGCACGCGGCCGCCACCGATTTCGGAACGGATGACAGGGGCCGTGACGACCTCGCCCTTGCCCTTTTCGAACAGCACGATGGCCATGCGCTTGCCCACGTTCTCGCGCGTGATGTCCTTGAAGATGCGGGAGCCCTTGGCGTCCAGCGTGAGGTTGACAGTGGGTTCCTGTGTCTGGCCGTCAAAGCCAGGCTGCGCATCGGTCAGGTTTTCGCCGGTCAGGATGACCTGCTTCTTGACGATGACGGGCTGGCCGTTGCGTTCCAGGTAGCGCTCGGAGCCGAACGGCACGGGGCCGCGGCCTGTCTCTGCCGAACGGGCTTCGGTGCCCTCGTCCACCATGCGCACTTCCAGCGTGGCAGTGCGGCCCAGGATGTCCTTGGCCTTGGCGGTGTCCTGCACGCCGGGCAGCTGCACCACGATGCGGTCCAGACCCTGCTGCTGGATCACGGGCTCGGCCACGCCCAGCTCGTTGATCCGGTTGTGCAGCGTGACCATGTTCTGCTTGAGCGCCTGCTCCTGCACGCGGCGTGTGGCTTCGGGCTTGATCGAAGCGCGCAGCTTGAACTCAGTGCCTTCTGGCGTGGTGGTGACCTGGAGATCGGCGAACTGGTCGGCGATCAGGTTGCGCGCGGCCGTGGCCGTGGCTTCATCGCGCACCTTGATGTCGATGGACTGGCCGTCGCGGCTGATGCCGCCATGGCGGATGTTCTTGTCGCGCAGTGCCGTGCGGATGTCACCCGCATAGGACTCGGACTTCTTGGTCAGCGCCGCCTGCATGTCCACCTGCAGCATGAAGTGCACGCCACCGCGCAGGTCCAGCCCCAGGTACATCGGATTGGCGTGCAGGGCCTTGAGCCACAGCGGCGAACGCGACACGAGGTTGAGGGCCACGATGTAGGAAGGGTCGTTGGCGTCAGGCACCAGCGCCTTCTGGATGGCGTCCTTGGCCTTGAGCTGGGTGTCGGGCGTGTCGAAACGCGCGCGCACCGAGTTGCCCTCCAGCGCCACAAAGTCAGGTGTCACACCGGCGGACTTGAGGGCTTCTTCCACCCGCTGCTGCACGGCGGTATCCACCTTGATGGTGGCCTTGGCCGACGACACCTGCACAGCAGGCGCCTCGCCAAAGAAATTGGGCAGGGTGTACAAGGCCCCCACCAGCAGCACGATCACCAGGATCGCGTACTTCCAGACCGGATAACGGTTCATGATCGCGCTCTCACCTCAGTTGTGCAGGCGCCCTACGCGCCAGCGCCCCCTGACCCCGCGCCCGGACGGGCCGGGGCGCGCAGCGCCTCAGGGGGATGTTCATGGATTACTTGACGGAGCCCTTGGGCAGCACCTGCACCACAGCGCTGCGCTGCATTTGCACTTCCACGCCACTGGCGATCTCGATGTGCAGAAACCCTTCGGACAGGCGCGTCACCTTGCCCACGATGCCACCGGCGGTAGCCACTTCATCGCCCTTGGCGATGGCGTCGATCATGGCGCGGTGTTCTTTCTGGCGCTTCATCTGGGGGCGGATCATGACGAAGTACAGCACCACAAACATGAGCACCAGGGGCAGCATGCCGGTCAGAGAGGACATGATGTCACCGCCGCCAGCGGCTGCGGCAGGTGCGGTTTGGGCGAAAGCGGAAGAAATAAACACGGACTGGACTCCACAACGGATGGTCAAAATTCACACAACCCGCCCACACCAAGCGCCAAAGCGCCTGCGGGGGCAGAACAGGGCATTGTATGCGGCGCCTTGAGCGCCGCCCAAGGGGGAAGACCCAAGCGCGCAGCGGGTGTTTGCCACCTGCGGGCCCCACAAGGGCCCGCCAGCGGAAATACAGGCCAAAAACGGGTGATGCGCTAGGGATTCATGCCTCAATAGCTACACTATTAATAGCAAAAGCCCGCACAGAGGCGGGCTTTTGTGGGAGACACTGACGGCAGAAGGACCTATCAGGCGACCTGACGCTGGACCGGGGCGCCCGTGCGCCACTGGGCCATCAGGCCGTCCCACTTGGGACGCGCCGCCTTCAGGTGCCGTTCCTTCACGTGGCCGTAACCACGGATCTCTTCGGGAATGCGGGCAATTTCCACCGCCAAGGCCAGGTTGTCAGCGTTCAAGCGGGCCAGCAGCTCGTCGACGCAGGCGCGGTATTCGACGATCAGTGCACGCTCCATGCGGCGCTCCTCGGTCTTGCCGAAGATGTCCAGTACCGTGCCGCGCAGGCCTTTCATCTTGGCCAGCAGGCCGAAGGCGCTGCGCATCCAAGGGCCAAACGGCTGCTTCACCAGCTCGCCCTTGTCGTTCTTCTTGGCGGTCAGGGGCGGTGCCAGGTGGTGCACCAGCTTGTAATCGCCTTCGAACATGTTCGCGATCTTGTCCGTGAAGGCCTTGTCGGTGTGCAGGCGCGCCACTTCGTACTCGTCCTTGTAGGCCATGAGCTTGAACAGGTAGCGGGCCACTGCCTCAGACAGGCGGGTGCCGCTGCCCAGTTTTGCTTCCGCCGCCTTCACTTTCTCGACGAAGGCCTGGTACTCGGAAGCGTAAGCGGCGTTCTGATAACCCGTCAGGAACTCCACGCGCTTGGCCACCATCTCGGCCAGCGACGGCTTCTTGACGAACTGGATCACCTGCGCGGCCTGGAACAGCGCCTGCACCGACGCCAGATCGTGCGCGCAGCGGCGGCCCCATTCAAACGCCGCCTTGTTGTTGTCCACCTGCACGCCGTTGAGTTCCATGGCGCGCATCAGCGATGCCAACGTCAGCGGCACGCGGCCCTTTTGCCAGGCGTAGCCCAGCATCAGCGGGTTGGTGTAGATGCTGTCGCCCAGCAGCTGGGTGGCCACCTGCTCGGCGTCAAAGCTGCCCACACCTGCCGCGCCTACGGCGGTGGCAATGGCGGCGTCGCAGTTGCCCCCAGGGAACTGCCAGTCCGGGTTGTTCACAAACGCCGCCGTGGGCGTGCTGTGGGTGTTGAGCGCCACAAAGGTGCGGCCGGGCTGCATGACAGCCAGGGTGTACTTGTGCGCGGCCACGATGGAGTCGCAACCGATCACCAGGTCGGCCTTGGCGGTATCAACCTTGGTGGTGTAGATGGCGTCGGGGCGATTGGCAATCTGGATGTGGCTCCAGGTAGCGCCGCCCTTTTGCGCCAGGCCGCCGGCGTCCTGGGTGATCACGCCCTTGCCATCGAGGTGCGCGGCCATGCCCAGCAGCGAGCCGATGGTGATCACGCCCGTGCCGCCCACACCGCCCACCACAATGCCCCAGGCGCTTTCAGCCACGGGTAGCACGGGCTCAGGAATGGAGGGCAGCGCCGACAGGTCGCCCTTCTTCTCCTTCTTGGGCTTCTTGAGCTGGCCACCTTCCACCGTGACGAAGCTCGGGCAGAAGCCGTTGACGCAGGAGTAGTCCTTGTTGCACGTGCTCTGGTTGATGCGGCGCTTGCGGCCGAACTCGGTCTCCACGGGCTCCACGCTCAGGCAGTTCGACTTCGTCGAGCAGTCGCCGCAGCCCTCGCACACCAGGTCGTTGATGACCACGGTCTTGTCAGGGGTGGCCAGCTTGCCGCGCTTGCGACGGCGGCGCTTTTCGGTGGCGCAGGTCTGGTCGTAAATGATGGCCGTGCAGCCCTTGATCTCGCGGAACTGGCGCTGGATGGTATCCAGATCGTCGCGGTGGTGCACCGTCACGCCATCGGCCAGGGCCACACCGTCGTATTTGTGCGGCTCGTCGGTCACGATCACGAGCTTGGCCACACCTTCGGCCTTGAGGCTGTTCATGATCTGCAGCACCGAGTGGCCCTCAGGCCGCTCGCCCACCTGCTGGCCGCCGGTCATGGCCACGGCGTCGTTGTAGAGCACCTTGTAGGTGATGTTCACACCCGCCGCAATGCTCTGGCGAATGGCCAGCAGGCCGCTGTGGAAGTAGGTGCCGTCGCCCAGGTTGGCGAAGATGTGCGCGTCCGTGGTGAAGGGCTGCTGGCCCACCCAGGTCACGCCCTCGCCGCCCATTTGCGTGAAGGTGCTGGTGCGGCGGTCGGGCATCCAGTTGACCATGTAGTGGCAGCCAATGCCGGCGACGGCGCGGGAGCCTTCGGGCACGCGGGTGCTGGTGTTGTGCGGGCAGCCGCTGCAGAACCACGGAGCGCGTTCGCCCGTGTCCACCTTCAACTCCGTCATGGCGCGTTCGCTGGCCTCGATGATGGCAAGGCGTGCCTCCATGCGGGCCACGATGTCAGAGGGCACACCCAGCTTCTTGAGGCGCTTGGCAATTGCCTTGGCGATGATGGCGGGCGTGAGGTCGGCCTTGGCGCGCAGCAGCCAGTTCTGGCTGGGGTTGGGCATGCTCCATTCGCCGCCCGTGGCGTCGCCTTCGGGCTCGTCGAACTTGCCCAGCACGTTGGGACGCACATCGGGGCGCCAGTTGTACAGCTCCTCCTTGAGCTGGTATTCGATGACCTGGCGCTTTTCCTCCACCACCAGAATCTCTTGCAGGCCCTGGGCAAAGTCACGCGTGATGGTGGCTTCGAGCGGCCACACCACGTTGACCTTGTGTACGCGGATGCCCAGGCTGCGGCAGGTGTCGTCGTCCAGCCCCAGATCCACCAAGGCCTGGCGCGTGTCGTTATAGGCCTTGCCGCTGGCGATGATGCCGAAGCGGTCTTGTTTGCCTTCGATGACGTTGTAGTTGAGCTTGTTGGCGCGGATGTACGCCAGCGCCGCGTACCACTTGTAGTCCATGAGGCGCGCCTCCTGCTCCAGGGGCGCATCAGGCCAGCGGATGTGCAGGCCGCCGGGAGGCATCACGAAGTCCTCGGGCATCACGATCTTCACGCGGTCCGGGTCGATGTTGATGCTGCTGGACGACTCCACCACCTCCTGGATGGTCTTCATGCCCGACCACACACCCGAGAAGCGGCTCATGGCAAAGGCGTGCAGGCCCATGTCCAGAATCTCTTGCACGCTGCTCGGGAAGAACACCGGCGTGCCGCAGGCCTTGAAGATGTGGTCGCTCTGGTGCGCGGCCGTGCTGCTCTTGCTGATGTGGTCGTCGCCCGCAATCGCGATCACGCCGCCATGCTTGGCGGTGCCCGCCATATTGGCGTGCTTGAACACGTCCGAGCAGCGGTCCACGCCCGGGCCCTTGCCGTACCAGATGCCGAAGACGCCATCGAACTTTTTGCTTTGCGGGTACAGGTCGAGTTGCTGCGTGCCCCACACGGCCGTGGCGCCCAGTTCTTCGTTCACACCGGGCTGAAAGACGATGTTGTTGGCCGCCAGGTGCTTCTTGGCGGCCCACAGCGCCTGGTCGTACGTGCCCAGGGGCGAGCCCCGGTAGCCACTGATGAAGCCCGCCGTATTGAGCCCCGCCGCCGCATCGCGCTGGCGCTGCAGCATGGGCAGGCGCACGAGGGCCTGCACGCCGCTCATGAAGGCACGGCCCTCGCCCAAGGTGTATTTGTCATCCAGAGTGACCGTCTCTAGCGCTTTGCGGATGGACTCGGGCAGGGGGGCGTTCATGGCTATGTCTCCAATGGCTTTTGTGATGTCCGCGCCTTGTGGGCACGCTGGGGCAGCACCTGCGGCCCGTTTAGGGCCACGGCACTAATGTGCAGGTAAGTGTATGTCTGCGCCGCTGATATGTCTTTGCGTTCTGTGCCGCGTTTAGGCTATTCTGAGAAAGGATCTTTCTCTTTTCGGCCACTTTGTGAACACTCTCGACAAATTCGATATCGCCATCCTCAACGAGCTGCAGGCTGACGCCCGACTGACAAATGCCGAGCTGGCCCAGCGGGTGGGCCTGTCGGCCGCACCCTGCTGGCGCCGCGTGCGGGCGCTGGAGGAGCAAGGCTTCATCAAGGGCTACCGCGCAGAAATCGACCGGCACAAGATCGGCCTCGGGGTACTGGCCTTCGTGCGGCTGGATGCGGACCGCAGCACGGGCAACCTCACGCGCAAGATGGAGGAAGCCATCCGACAGATTCCGGAAGTGGTGTCGTGCCACTACATCAGCGGCACCGGCACCTTCGAGCTGCAGGTGGTGGCACGGGATCTGGACAGCTTCTCGCAGTTTGCGCGCGACGTGCTGCTGAACCTGCCCAACGTGAAAGACATGCACACCAGCTTCTCGCTGGGTGAGGTGAAGGCCAGCGGGGCGCTGCCGCTGACACACCTCACACGCACACGGGCTTGAAGGCGCGCCGCCCTGGCTCTGCCAGCTCCAAAAGGCAGGGCAGATTGGGGCCACGCCTCATTTCATGAGCGCCTCAGCGCGGCCACAGCGCCCAAAGGCGCAAGTTCTGCTTGAGCCGGCCCGCGATGTCACCCGCCTCTGGCCCCCAACCCGTGAAATAGTCCGCACGCACTGCACCGAGGATGGCGCTGCCCGTGTCCTGTGCGAGCACCAGGCGGTTGAGCTGCACCTGCGGGCCGGACGAAGCCAGCCACACGGGGGTGCCGTAGGGAATGCTCTGCCGGTCCACTGCAATCGATCGGCCCGGCGTCAGGGGCACGCCCTGCGCACCACGCGGGCCAAACCCGGCGTCCAGCGGGCTCAAAGGCTCTTCGCGGAAGAACACATAGCGAGGGTTGCTCCACAGCAGCTCATTGGTGCGCTGGGGGTTCGCGGCCACCCAGGCGCGGATGCCCGGCCAGGTCGCATCGCGCGTCAGGCCCTGGTCCAGCAGCCAGCGGCCCACGCTCTGGTAGGGCTGGTCATTGGTGCCTGCGTAGGCCACCCGCACCAGCGAGACCGAGCCATCGGGCTCGGTGATGCGCAGACGGCCCGACCCCTGGATGTGCAGCACCATGGACTCGATGGGATCACGCAGCCACGCAATGGCCCGGCCCGCGAGCGCGGCCTGGGCCTCCGGCAGGGTGTCAATCTGCTGGCGGGTGTACCAGGGCTTGCGCGCCCCGAGGCTGGCGGGTACCCGATAGATAGGCACTGTGAAACCATTGCCGGGCTGACGCGCCGCGTCCATCATGGGTTCGTAGTAGGCCGTCAGCAAACCATCGGCGTTGCCGTCAGTCGCCTCGACGCGGTAGGGCTGCAAGCGTGCGATGAGCCAGGCGCGCTGCTCATCGGCCGTGGCAATGCTCAGCTGCCGGACCTCGCTGCACAGCGCAGTGAAGGGCGGCTGGGGCCGCTCGCAGCTCTTGATCCACGCGTTCCAGGCTTCGTGCAGCGCGTCTTCGGTAAAGCCCGGCAGCTCGGCCCAGCGCACGGGAATCCAGCGGCTTTTGGGCTGCACCATGGGCGATGGCAGCGGGCCGGTGTCGCCCGGCAGCACCACCGCACTGGGCGGCAGCGGCGCAGGAGTGCCCCCAGGGCGTGCGGGGACTGGGGCAGGGGGCGTGGAGCAGGCGGCCAGCGTTCCTACAATCAGCGCGGTCAACGCAACGCGCAGGAGTGTCAATTTCATGGGGCTGATTTTGCTTGAAGCGCTGCTGGCGCTGGTGGTACTGGTGGCTATCGTGTGGTGGACCATGTTCTCGGGCCGCAAGGGAGGAGAACTGAAGTCCCCACCGCCCGCCGACAGCGACAAGCATCCGCCATCGCCTTGAACGGACAGTGAGTTGCGCCCCAGGGACGGCCCTGTCCTACAACCGATGGGCCAGCACGCCGATGGCACAGCTTCATCGCGGGCCCCACGATGGTGTGAGCTGGGTGATGCCACTGCACGGGACGCGATAACGCTCCGACAGCGCGGCGGGTGCAAGGCCCGCCCACCCAGCGCCACCGCTTTTCAAGGAGCACACACATGCGCACACACATTCAAATTCTCGGCGCTGCCGCCGCCATCGTTCTGGTCACCGGATGCGCCAGCATGGATGACACCCAGCGCCGTACAGCCACCGGAGCTGGCATTGGGGCGCTGGCAGGCGCGGTCATCGGCTCCGCGACCGGCGGCAGCGCCGGGACCGGCGCCGTGGTGGGGGCCGGTGTCGGGGCACTGGGCACCTACATCTGGTCGCAAAACATGGAGCGCCAAAAGCGCGAGATGGAACAAGCCACCCAGGGCACCGGTATCGCCGTGACCCAGACGGCTGACAACCAGCTCAAGCTCAATATCCCCAGCGACATCTCGTTTGCCGTGGGCCGCTCGGACATCCAGCCCAACTTCGCGCCGGTCCTGGACCAGTTTGCCGCAGGCCTGCGCAACAACCCGAACACTGACGTACGCATCGTGGGGCACACCGACAGCACAGGCAGCGATGCCACCAACAACCCCCTGTCGATGGACCGCGCCGCAAGCACCCGCAGCTACCTGACAGCGCGCGGTGTGGATGGCCGCCGCATCGTGATCGAAGGCATGGGCGAGCGTTACCCCATCGCTACCAACGACACCGCCGAGGGCCGTGCGCGCAACCGGCGGGTCGAGATTTTTGTGGGCGAACGACCACGGGGCTGATCGCCCGGACTGCGAACTCCCCGCCAGAAGGTGGGCTCAGTTACCCGTGCGCAGCAGGTTGGCCAACTCCACTGCGGACTTGACCTGCATCTTGTCGAACACCCGTGAGCGGTGAACCTCGACCGTGCGCACGCTGATGTCGAGCTGGTCTGCGATGAGCTTGTTGGGAAGACCGGCCACCACCAGGTCCATCACATCACGCTCCCGCTCGGTCAGTTCGCTCAGCCGCACCTGCAAGTCACTGCGTTCGCGCACCTGGGCCAGCCGCTCGGCCGATTGGGCGAGTGCCTGCTCAATGCGGTCCACCAGCGCGTTGTCGGAAAACGGCTTCTCGCAAAAATCAAAGGCCCCCCGCTTGACGGTGTCCACGGCGGTGGGCACGTCCGCATGGCCAGTGAGAAAGATCACCGGCATGGTGGCCAGGTCGCCACGCGCGGCCAACACGTCAAACAGTGCCAGCCCGCTCATGCCAGGCATGCGCACATCCAGTAGCAGGCAACAGGGCTGGCGTTGGGGTGGCCGCTTTTGCAGCATCGCATTGAAGGCTTCGGCCGAATCAAAGGACTCGCTGGGCAGCCTGCGCGAGCGCAGCAGCCAGGCCAGCGCCTCGCGCACGCTGGCGTCATCGTCCACGATGTACACGGTGGCGTTGGTGATGGGCTCCATAGATCAGTTCAGTTGTCCATTGCAATGTCAGTCACGCGCAGACGATGAAAGCACCAAAGCCCCATCGCTGGCAGCCGTAACGTGCCTCAGGGGGTGGTTCCATTGTTCACAGGCAGCGTGAAGGTAAATACCGTACCACGGGGCTCATTCGGCGCAAATCCGAGAAAACCGCCGTGTTGTTCGATGACGGTGCGGCACATGCTCAACCCCAAGCCCATGCCCTCCGGGCGGGTGGTGAAAAACGGGGTGAACAGTTTTTCTGCGACCTCGGGGGGAATCCCGGTTCCCACATCGGTCACAGCAAATTCAATCCAGCCGTTATGCGGATTGGAGGCAGCACGCCGCACCCGGATATCCAGCACGCGATTGCGCACGCCGGGATCATCCATCGCCTGCATGGCATTGCGCGCAAGGTTCAGCAATACCTGCTCCACCATCGTACGGTCACACAGCGCGGGCGCCAGGCCCTGCTCCACCGATGTGTTGACGCGCACACCCAGTTTGCGGGCCTGCAGGCTCACCAGCGGCAGGATGGCATCGAGCAATTGCTGCGCATGCACTGCCTCACGGGCTTGGTCGCGGCGCCGGACGAAGTCGTGAACACTTTTGATCACTCGGCCCGCTCGCTCGGCCTGGCGGGCAATCTGGCGCATAGCCATGCGCACATCCTCCAGCGCGTCGGGCTCGGGTCCAGACGCACTGGCGGGAGTGGCATGTTCCAGCAGGTTGATGGAACCATTGGCGTAGCTGGAGATGGCGGCCAGCGGCTGGTTGAGTTCATGGCTGAGCAACGAAGCCATCTCGCCCACCGTGGCCAGCCGCGCAGTGGCCTGCAGCCGCTCCTGCGAGGCGCGGGACAGCTCCTCGACCCGGCGCTGTTCGCTGATGTCCAGAAACGCGCTCATCCAGCCGGTGTGCTGGCCTTGGGCATTGATGAGCGGGGCCTCGATGATCAGCACGGGAAACCGCGTGCCGTCCTTGCGCATGAACTCGGACTCAAACCCCTCGCGCGGCGGCATGGTGCCGGCAAAACGGATGGCCTGGCGCTGGCGGTATTCCTCCACACGCTCGGGGGGCCAATAGGGTGCCGACATGCTCAGGCCCAGCAGCTCCTGCGGGCTGAAGCCCACCATCTCGCAGAAGGCCGGGTTGACGTAGGTGATGCGCCCCTCCAGGTCGCGCGCGCGAAGCCCGGTCACCAGCGAGTCCTCCATCGCCTTGCGAAAGGCCAGCGCATCGGCCAGGTCACGCTCGGCGCGCAGGCGGCGGCGGTTGTCGCGCACCAGCACCACCATCACCGTCACCAGCGCAATCGACATGGCCGTGACCAGGGCCGTCAACACATTGGGGAACAGGCTGGGTGCACTGTGCCAGCTGTCCATGCGCAGCACCAATGTACTGCCTGGCAAGTCCAGCAGGTGCTGCGCCGAGAACATGCGCGACCCCCGTCGCGCGGCACCCAGCACCGCCAGCCGGGTGCCGTCGGCCTCTGTGAAGGAGGCTTCCTGGCTGCGCGTGAGGTTGTGCCCCACCAGATTGGACAGGATGTCCTGCAGCGCATACGTCGCGACCAGATACCCCATGGTGCGTCCGCTGGCAGACAACGGAACACACAGCTCCATCATCTCCGAGCCCAGGCCGTCACCATGGGGCTGAAAGTAGCTGCTGGAATACGCTGGCCCCCCCAGGCGACGCGCGTTGGCACAGGCGATAGTGAGGTCCGACTGGCCACTGTCGCGCAGCCGCATGTCCCAGGCCACCGGGCGGTAGGGTGACTGCACGTGGGTGCGCATGCGCAGATTCGCATCGCGCAGCTCAATGCGCACGAGCTCGCGCCGGTTACGCAGCAGGTCAGACGCCTCGACCTCCCAGGCCAGATGGCTCGGGTTGTCGCTGGGGAGTGCCTGCAGGCTTTGCAGGTTGTGCGTCAGCGCGGTGCGGATGTCCGAGACTGCATCGGCGGTGTCCCGCTCCAGGCGGGTCTGCACCTGGCTGGCTTCATAGCGCCCGGCAAGCCATACCATGGTGGCAAGCATGGACACCACGAGCAGTACCAGCGCCGTCCATAACGACCAGCGACGCCAGGCTCCGCGCCAGCGCTGCAGCAGGGTGCGTTTGACGGGCGTTGGCTTCACAGCACGCGGTGGGTCAATGCGGGCAGCTGAGCGCGCACGGCACTCAGGCGCTGCGCGTCCAGCTCGCCGGCTACCACGCCAGCGCCTTGATCGCGCTGCGCGATGATGCTGCCCCAGGGGTCCACCAGCATGCTGTGGCCCCAGGTATGGCGGCCGTTGGCGTGCACACCGCCTTGGGCAGGGGCGAGTACATAGGCCAGGTTTTCCACCGCGCGGGCACGCAGCAACACTTCCCAGTGCGCCTGACCCGTGGTGTGCGTGAAGGCGCTGGGCACCAGCAGCAGGTCCGCACCTGCGCGGGCATGCGCGCGGTACAACTCCGGAAAGCGCAGGTCGTAACAAACGGACAACCCCACCCGCCAGCGCTGGCCGCTGCGCGCTTGCAGATCAAACTGCACCGGGGTGTCACCGGCGTCGATGACACGGCCTTCGTCGTACTGTTCAGCGCCGTTGCTGAAGCGAAAGAGATGGATCTTGTCGTAGCGCGCCACACAGGCACCCGTCGGGTCGAAGACCAGCGTCGTGTTGCGCACCCGGTCCGGCGTACCCGTGGCCATCGGGAGCGTGCCGCCCACGATCCACATCTCAAGCGCGCGCGCGGTATCGGCCAGAAACTGCTGGATCACTCCGGAACCAGCGGTCTCGCGCAAGGCGAGCTTGTCAGTGTCCTTGTGCCCCATCAGGCAAAAATACTCCGGCAGCACCGCCAGTTCGGCGCCGCCCTGCGCAGCCTGTTCCAGCAGCTGGCGCGCAACGCGCAAGTTATCGTCCAGCGCGATGCCAGACACCATCTGGATGGCGGCGACTTTCATGAAGGTTCTCCAGTCTTGGGGGGTGGGTTGGCCCGGGGCGTCGCCTCGGTGGCAGGGCTCGATTCGCGCCCGCGGCGGGCCACGCGCACCACACGCGGGTCGGCCCAGGTGCCATCGATGCGGAATTCCTGCGTGGCAGCCTCGATGAGCGGACCGCGCAAAAACACCTGTGCCAAAAAGCTGCCCAGGCCAATCACCGGGTTGATGGCCGTGGCCACAAGCGACGCCGTCATGGCGTTGATCTCTGGCACCACCACCACACGCAGGTCCTGCGTCTCCTGGTCGATGTTGGCGCTGCCTTCCATCAGTACGGCCGCATTGACGCCCTTCATCTGCAGGTTGTTGGTGGTGGCCACACCGCGCTCGATGCGTACATCACCGCGCACAAAATCAAACGCAAAACCTTCACTGAACACATCGCGAAAATCCAGTGTCAAGCGGCGCGGCAATGATTGCAGGCTGAGCACGCCCAGCAGCTTGGCCAGACCAGGATCAGCCTTCAGAAACTGGCCGGATTCGACATTCAGGTTGATCTGCCCGGTCATGCTGCGGTAATCGGGGCTGAAGGGAGCGCCAATCCAGCCCACCTGCCCTTCCATGCGGCCCTTGCCGCGCCGCACCACGTTGGCCATGCCCAGGCGGGCCAGCAGATCGCCCGAGTCGCGGATATCGAGCTTGAAGCTGAGCACGGTGCGCCGCTCGGCCGAACGGGGGCCTGCAGAGGCTGCATTGAGCACCGCCCAGTTGCCGTTGGCAGTGAAAGCTGCTTCGGGCGCCGTGATATTGAACTTGGACAGGCGCCACTCGCGCTGCACCCCCTCGCCGCCCCGGTTCTGGGCCTCCATCTCCACCCGTCCCAGCCGCTTGCCACGCAGCTCGAAATCCTCCACGACGATGTCCAGCGCAGGCAGGTTGCCTGGTTGCTCGTTGAGCAGTTCTTCGACCTGGGTCACGTCGCTTTGCGGCATGTTCACACGCGACAGCCGGGCAAACAAACGGCCGCTGCTGAAGTCGGGCGATCCGGGCTGGCGGTACTCCAGGTAGCCATTGAGTTCGGTGGCATCGAGGTTGGCACGCCAGGTGGAGCCGTCGCGCAGCGCGCCTGCCACCACGTTGTGCAGCGTGCGGCCTTGCAACGTGAGTTCGCGCGCACGCAGCGCCAAGGTGGTGGGCAGATAGTCCTGTGCCACGGCCTGCCCGGCAGGCGTGGTCGCCACTGCGGCACCCCGGGGGGCGGGCTCGGCGGCAGTGGCCCGGGTGAGTACCTCGTCCCAGGCGTCCACATCCAGCTTGCCCTGGTTGATGTTGGCAGCCACGCCTTGCGCAGGCATCGGGGCGGACTCGCCGTTGCTCAGGCCCACACCGATAGCGCCGCGCAGCACGCGCGGCTGGGGGCCGCTCAGGTCGCGCAGGTAGGTGGCGGAGCCAAGTGATCCCAGGTCCAACACGATCTGGTCCCGCAACGGGGGGGCACTGCTCCCGTTGCCGTTGCTGCTCGCCAAGCCCACCAGTGATTCGCGCGCCACCTGGTTGTCAAAGCGCAGGGGCAGGCTGCTGTCCGCCGTCTTGCCCAGCGGGGGCGGCAAGGCCAAGGCCAGGCCCTGCAGGCTGGTGTTGACCTGCAGCTCGGGCACCCCCCGGCGAAACGACAGGGCCAGCGTGTACGGTGCGCTGCCGGTGGCACGCCGCGCCAGTTGCGACAACATGCCCAGCTGCGGGGTTTGCTGCAGGCCTTCGGCCGTGGCGGTGCCCTGCGCACGGATCTGCACCGCCGACTCGGTGGCCGGGGCATTGGCTGCCAGCGCACGCATGCCGCCTTCCAGCCGCACGGGGCCGCCCAGCGCCTGGGCCTGCACATTGGACAGTGAAAAACCGGTCTCGCTGAACTGCACGGCGCCCCGAACGCGGGTGAGCGCCGGGGTGTCGGGGGTGATGCGCAGCTCATTGCCAGCCAACGTGACGCTGCCCTGCACCTTGGATTTGTTGATGTCGCTGATGGGCAGGCTCAGTCGCAACTGGAAGTCGGCATTGCCCGTGCCGCTGGCCTGCTCCAGCGCATTGCCCGTCATACGGCCCAGCGGTGATGTGGTCATGAGCGTCAGCAGCTCTGCCAGCGGGCCGCGTGCATCGGCGCTCACGCCCACCACGGTGTGCGCCAGGTCTGGAATGCGGGCATCGACCTTGGACAGCCGCAGGCCCTTGCTGCCTGCAAAGCCGCCGCTGGCACCGCGCACCTGCATGGACGAACGCTCAAAAATCAGCTCACCGCCGAGGTCAGTCAACGCAGGCCAGGGCAGGGTGCCCGCAGGCTGCAGCGCGGTAGGAACGTAGGCATAGGTCACGTCCTTGACGCGCGCAGCAATGCGGAACTCGCCCTGCTTGGGATCGTTGAAGGGCAGGTCATGCAGATCGCCCTTGACGCGGAACTGCACATTGCTGGCGCTGCCGGCGACCACCGCGTCGCGCACATAGTGACGCGAATCGGCAGGAATGGACAAGGGCAGGTAGCGGTGCACCCGGGTGCCGTCGGCGCGGTGCAGCGTGCCCGTGAGGTCCAGCACCCCCGGAAAGCGCGACCGGTGGGGCGCCTTGGATGCGTCGCTGGTGTGCCAGGTGGCACGGGCATCGCCCTGCGCATCGGCGTTGGCGAACTGCACATCATTGGCCTGCACGGCAATACGGCTGCCGTCCAGCTGCCAGCGCACGTCGGCACTGAGCCGGTCCAGCGGCAGGACGGGTTCCTCGAACACCCCTGGCAGCACCAACGCACCTGACGCCATGGTCAGTGCCGCCTTGCCCCCTGCCTGGTTCATGTCGATGTCCACGTTGGCGCCACGCAGACCCAGGTGGGCGGGGGCCGAGCCATCCGTGGCACCCGCCAGTGCCAGCCCCTGGATACGCCCTTTGACCTGGTACTGCTGCAACGCATCCAGAGGCCCCTTCCAGGTGGCCTGGATCTCGTCCACCAGTCCTTGGGGCGTGTAGGTGCGCAAGGCGTCGTGGGCGACCGTCCCCAGCGGCAGGCGGCTGGCCACCTGCGCCAGGGCTGCCAGGTCCAGCCGGTCAGCCCGCAACTCGCCTTGCGCCGGGGCCTTGCCGTTGACATCGGTGTGCACCAGCCGCAAGTTGCCACCGGGCCAGGTCAGGCCATCATCGGTCTGGAACTGCAGCGCCTGCGTCGAGAACTCAAAGCCGCCGGTGAGCCTCCGCCCCCCCAGCCGGCCCTGGATGGAAGGAAGAACCAGCGGGCGCAGATCGGCGGCCAGCGTGGTGTTCACATCGGCCAGCGCCAGGTCGGCCGTGCCCCCCACCACCTGGCCGCTGCGCACATCGGCCCAGGCCCGCAACGCGCCCCGGCCCTGCGCCACCTCGATGCCCACATCGGCGTGGTGCCGCAGATGCGACACATCGACCCGCGTGAAGTGCGCAAAAACCTGACCGTTCCAGTGCTTCCAGTTGCCATCGCGGGCGCGCAGCAGCGGCGCGCGAAACAAACCCACCAGGCTGAAACGGTCCCCCCATTCCGGCGGCGGCGTGGCATCCACCCGGAGGTTGTGGCGCCAGTTGCCGTTGCGCAAAACCAGATCCACCTTTTCCAGCGCCAGCTCGGGAGCGCCGCGCTGCTCATCGGTCCAGCGCACCGTGCCGTCCTTGATGTAGACCTCGCCCTGCGAGAACAACCAGTCGGCCGCCGCGCTGCTGTCGCCCTGGTTCTGGGCAAACTCCAACCCCGCCACATAGATGCGTCCGTCACTCGCCCGGCGCACATCCAGGTCCGGGCCTTCGATGTAAAGCTGCTCGAACCCCCACTGCAGCAGCGAACGGGGTGACAGCGCCACCACCACCCGGGGCAGGCGCAACGCAGTGCGGCCCGAGGCATCCAGCAGCGCGACATCAGACAGCTCGATGGACGGGATCAGCCCCTCGGTGCGGGCCACGATGGCGCCGATCTGCACGGGAACCCCCAATACCCGTGCGGCCTGCGCCTGCAACTGTGGGCGGAAATCACCGATTCGCGGCACAATCCAGCCATGAAGAGCCCCCCATGCGATGGTCAGCAACAGCCAGAAGGCGAGCAACAAGCCCAGCGACCACCGTGCAAAACCTGCGACTATTTTCAGCAGGCGTGAGGGGTGCGAGGTGGGATCGATCATGGTGAGATGGAAAGTGGCAGGAATTATGACCCGCAGCCCTGGCGTGGGTTCACTCGTGACCCGAGTGCCCAGTGAGCTTTTGTATGCCGTCGGGCCCGCAGACCAGCACCCCGCTTCCCGTCCAACATCCGGCTGTGGCTGCCATGCATCCTTCTCTGTCTGACCCCCGCTGCCATCAACCCCTGCCCGAGGGACCTCTGGCCGAGCATTCCCGCTTCTACCAGCGCCTGCACCGCCGCTACGCCAACGACCTGCCGCTGCTGCCACCCGGTGTTCCGGTGCTTGCGACCATGGAGCAGGCCTACGACGCTCTGTGCGCGCGTGGCTGCGACACCGGGACCGCGCTGCGGGTGCTGCGCCAGCTGGTCATGGAACGACTGATCCAACTGGACTGCGAAGCGCAGACACCGCTGGCCGACATCACCCGGGCTGTGACCGAACTGGCCGAGCTGGCCCTGGACCGCGCCTGCCAGCAGGCGCGCCGCGAGCTGGACGAACGCCATGGTGCCCCGCGCGGCCCACAGGGCCAGCCCGTGCAGCTGTGGATCATCGGCATGGGCAAACTGGGCGCCCGCGAGCTCAATGTCTCGAGCGACATCGACCTCATCTATGTGTATGAGCACGATGGCGAAACCGCCGGCATGCCCGATGGCCGGGGCCGCATCTCCAACCACGAATACTTTGCGCGCGCCGTCAAGGCCATCTACAGCCTGGTGGGCGACACCACCGAGCATGGCTTTGTCTTCCGGGTGGACCTGGCCCTGCGGCCCAACGGCAACTCGGGCCCCGCATCGGTGTCCCTGGCCGCGCTGGAGGAATACCTGCAGGTGCAGGGCCGCGAATGGGAGCGTTTTGCCTGGCTCAAAAGCCGCGTGGTGGCCCCCCGCGAGTGCATCGGCCGCCCCGAGGTGCAGGCCCTGCGCGGCGTGGTGCTGCCGTTTGTGTTTCGCCGTTACCTGGACTACAGCGTGTTCGATGCGCTGCGCTCGCTGCACAGCCAGATCCGGGACCATGCGTCCAAACGCAGCGCCGGGCACCCCGAGCGTGCCAACGACGTCAAGCTCTCGCGCGGCGGCATCCGCGAGATCGAATTCACCGTGCAGCTGCTGCAGGTGGTGCGCGGCGGGCAGTTCCCCGAGCTGCGCCGCCGCCCCACGCTCGATGCGCTGCAGCGCCTGGCCCATGCGGGCCTGATGCCGCAGGAAACCGCCGACGCGCTGGCCCGAGCCTATGTGTTCCTGCGACGGGTGGAGCACCGCATCCAGTACCTGGACGACCAGCAGACCCACGTGCTGCCCACACGCGACGATGACCTGGCCTGGATCGCCAGCACCCTGGGCTACAAGGACTGCTGCGCCTTCCTGCACGAGCTGGACGCACACCGCGAGCTGGTGGCCCAGGAGTTCGACACCCTGCTGGGTGGCAACGGCAAAAAACAATGCAGTGGCGGTGGCTGTGGTGGCCCCCGGGCGGCGGCACCGCCGCCTCCAGAGCTGGAAGGCCTGCTGGAGCAACTGCCACCGGGCTTTCGCGAGCGTGTGGCCGAGTGGCGCAACCACCCACGCGTGGCCGGACTCCGTGACGAGGCGCGGGCCCGCCTGTTCCGCCTGGTGCAGCGCACGGCCCAGTGGCTCAAGGAAGGACGCGTCACCGAAGAGGCCACCGTGCGCCTGGCCAACTGGCTGGAGCCGCTGCTGCGGCGCGAAAGCTATCTGGCGCTGCTGCTGGAGCGGCCCTCGGTGCACGAGCAGCTGCTGCACCTGCTTGGCGCAGCCAAGTGGCCCGCGCGTTACCTGCTGCAGCACCCCGGTGTGATCGACGAACTGGTGGGCGATGCACTGTTGTCCGAACGTTTTGTGGTGGCCGACTTTGAACGCGAGCTGGGCATGCGCCTGGCGTCGCTGCGCTCTACCGGCGAGGACGACGACGAAACCCTGCTCAACCTGCTGCGCCGTGCGCAACATGCCGAAACCTTCCGCACCCTGGCGCGCGATGTGGAGCGCCGCATCACCGTCGAGCAGGTGGCCGACGACCTGAGCGCGCTGGCCGACAGCGTGCTGCGCATCACCAGCCAGTGGTGCTGGAGCCGCCTCAAGAACCGCCACCGCGACGAGCCCCAGTTCGCCATCATTGGCTACGGCAAGTTGGGCGGCAAGGAGCTGGGCTACGGCAGCGACCTGGACATCGTCTTTGTATTTGATGACGACGACGAACGCGCCCCCGAGGTGTATGCGGCCTTTGTGCGCAAGCTCATCAACTGGCTCACCGTCAAGACCGGCGAGGGCGACCTGTATGAGATCGACACGGCCCTGCGGCCCAACGGCAACTCGGGCCTGCTGGTGACGAGCTTCGAGGCCTACGCCAACTACCAGCAGCAACGCGGCAGCAACACCGCCTGGACCTGGGAACACCAGGCCATGACACGTGCGCGGTTCGTGATGGGCAGCGAGGCCTTGCGCGAGCGCTTTGACGCTGTGCGCGAGGCCGTCATCACCTCTGCCCGCGACCCGCTGGCGTTGAGGGGCGAGATCGTGACCATGCGCGAGCGGGTGCGCTCAGCCCACCCCACGCCCGCCGGTCGCTTCGACGTGAAGCACAGCCCGGGCGGCATGGTAGACGCCGAATTTGCCGTGCAGTACCTAGTGCTCTCGCAGTCTGCCGCCCACCCCGAATTGCGGGGCAACCTGGGCAACATTGCACTGCTGCAGCGGGCCGAGCAAGTGGGCCTGCTGCCCCCAGGCGTGGGCCACGCAGCCGCCGACGCCTACCGCGAACTGCGCCGTGTACAGCACGTGGCGCGGCTGGACGAGGCGCCCACCCAGGTCACACCACCCGCACTGCAGGCCGAACGCGATGCCGTGCTGGCGCTGTGGTCGGCGGTCTTCGGCTCCGCCGCCCCATCTGCCTGATCGGCCGGGCGCACTCCGCAAGGGATGGCCGACTTCTGGAGGGGTCGCCTTCCCCCTCCCCACCATATATTGGGACGGTGCAAAACCTCCATCCCATCTGCCCGTCCCTCGCTGCAACCAACAGGTCATCCCTGGCAGAAACACGGCCGAAACACCCACGATATTTTTTGAAACAAAAATTTAATCAATCGTTTGATTAAATAGTGCTGTAATCCGGCTCCATGCCAGATTCAGCCCCCAAGCCCCCCCGGCCTTCCATGCCCCCCCCACCGCCCACGGAAGGCGCACAGGCCCGCGCGCGGCTGCTACACGCCGCCTTGCGCCTCTTTGCCGAAAACGGCTTTGCCAAGGCGTCCATCCGCGACATTGCCCAGGCGGCGGGTGTCAACCCGGCCTCCATCAGCTACTACTTTGGCGACAAGAACGGGCTGTACCGCGCAGCGTTCACCGAGCCCATGGGCAGCCCCATCGCCGTGGATGCCTGGCCGGACACCTTGCCTGCGTTCATCGAGCTGCTGATCCAGAGCTTCATGCAGCCCCTGCACGAAGGCGACCTGGTCGAGCTGTGCATGCGCCTGCACTTTCGCGAAATGCTGGACCCCACCGGGCTGTGGCAGCAGGAGCTGGAGTGCGAGATCAAGCCTGCCCACGCCGCGCTCGTCGGCCTGCTGTGCAAGGAGTTCGGCCTGAAAACTGCCGATGACGATGTGCACCGCCTGGCCATGGCCATCACCGCCCTGGCGCTGCAGTACTACGTGGGCCGCGACGTGGTGCAGGCCGTGCGCCCCGGACTCACCGCCACGCCACGGGGGCTGGCCGCCACCACATCCCGGCTGGTGGACTTTGCCCAGTTCATGGTGGACGGGGAACGCCAGCGCCGCGCTGCGGCCCGCGCGGCCGCCCCCGCCAAAAAAACCTCCTCTCCCCGTACCCCAGAGTGACTTGCACATGCGACTGATCTCACACAAACCCTTGTGGCTGGCGCTGGTCCTGCCACTGGTGGCCTGCTCCACCACCGCACCACCTGCGCAGGTATCGGCACCCGCACCTGCGGCCTGGAACGCACCCTTGCCGCACCAGGGCTCCCTCACGGGCATGGCCCGCTGGTGGACCCAGCTGCAAGACCCGCTGCTGGTCGAGCTGATCGACGCCGCCCAGGCCGTGAGCCCGGGCATCGCGCAGGCCCAGTCGCGCATTGCGCAGGCCCGCGCCACGCAGGTGGGCAGCCGGGCGGCGTTGCTGCCTTCGCTCGACGCACAGGCCAGCGCCAGCCGGGGCTTCAATGACCAGCTGGCGCGCGTGGCGACCACCTCGCAGGCGGGGCTGCAGGCAAGCTGGGAGCTGGACCTGTTTGGCGCCAACCGCACCGCCAAAACCGCTGCCGATGAGCGGCTGGCCGGCGCGCAGGCCCTGTGGCACGAGGCGCGCGTGAGCGTGGCAGCCGAGGTGGCACAGCAGACCAGCAGCATCCGCACCTGCCTGGCCCAGCAACAGGTGGCCGAGCGCGATGCGCAGTCCCGTAGCGAAACGTCCCGCCTGTCCCAGCTCAGCGAACGTGCGGGCTTTACTGCGCCCGCCACGGCCGCACTGGCACGCGCCAGCGCCGCCGAGGCCCAGGCCCGTGCCTCGCAGCAACGCATGCAATGCGATGTGGAGGTCAAGGCCCTGGTGGCGCTCACCGGCTGGGAAGAGCCCACGCTGCGCACCCGGCTGGCCCAGCCGGTGGCTGCGGCCCCGGACGCGTTATTCACCGTGGACGCACTGCCCGCCCAGGTGCTGACCCAGCGCCCCGATGTGTACAACGCCGAGCGCGAAGTGGCTGCGGCTAGCGCGGACGTCGCCAGCGCCCAGGCCCAGCGCTACCCGCGGCTGACCCTCAGCGGCAGCGTGGGCGCAGCCCAGGTGCGCACGGGGGGCGTGACCACCGACCTGAGCACCTGGACCATCGGCCCGCTGGCGCTCAGCGTGCCGATCTTTGACGGGGGCCGCCGCGCCGCGCAGACCGATGCGGCGCAGGCCCGCTACGACGAGGCCGCGTCGCAGTACCGCGCCAAGGTGCGCCAGGCCGTGAGCGAGGTCGAGCAAGCCCTGGTGCGCCTGCAAAGCACGGCCGAGCGCAGCGCCAGCGCGCGCACTGCCGCCGAGGGCTACCGCGCATCGTTCGACGCGACCGAGGCGCGCTGGCGTGGTGGCCTGGCCAGTCTGGTGGAGCTGGAAGATGCCCGGCGCACAGCACTGGCCGCCGAGAACGCGCTGGTCGCGCTGCAGCACGAACGCCAGACCGCCTGGATTGCGCTGTACCGCGCCGCCGGTGGTGGATGGAAGCTATGAGACACCCCCTTGAGGCGCTTTGCGCCTCGGTGCGTCCGCCGGAGGCGGCCGCTCTTCACCGCCGTCCAAGCCTGCGCAAGCAGGCTCGGAGCCGCGGCGCTCAGCCCCAGCTTTCGCATTGCTGCGCAATGCGGGCAGGGGGACGCAGCCCTCGCTGCGGGGCGGCCCTTGCTGGGCTGCCCTCGTCTGCGCATTGCCAGTTTCAAGCGCAGTGGGTCACGCCCAACACCATGCACAGCTGATATGAACTCCCCAGGACAGATGCACATGCAACACTCCTCTTTCTCCTTCAAGTTTTCCCCCACCGCCTTCGCCGTGATCGCCGCCTGCGTGCTGGCCACGGTCGGTGCACTGGTTTTCTCGGGCGCATCGCGTGCCGCCGATGAACCCAAGGCGAGCCAGCCCCGGCCTGCGCTCACCGTCAGCACGGCGCAGCCACAGCGCATGCAGGTGCCGCTGCGCCTGGCGGCCAACGGCAACATCGCCGCCTGGCAAGAGGCGAGCATTGGGGCCGAGAGCAACGGCCTGCGCCTGACCGAGGTGCGTGTGAACGTGGGCGATGTGGTCAAGGCCGGGCAGGTGCTGGCCACCTTCTCGGCCGACACGGTGCTGGCCGATGTGGCCCAGAGCCGCGCCAGCCTGCTCGAAGCCCAGGCCAACGCGGCCGAGGCCGCCGCCAATGCCGGCCGAGCCCGCTCGTTGCAAGCCACGGGCGCACTCAGCCAGCAGCAGATCCAGCAGTTCACCACGGCTGAGCAAACCGCCCAGGCCCGCGTGGAGGCGTCCAAGGCCGCGCTGAACGCGCAGCAGCTGCGCCTCAAATACACGCAGGTGGTGGCGCCTGACAGCGGCGTGATCTCGGCCCGCACGGCCACCGTGGGCGCGGTGGTGGGTGCCGGCACGGAGCTGTTCCGCATGGTGCGCAAGGGCCGCCTGGAGTGGCGCGCCGAGGTCACGTCCACCGAGCTGCGGCGCATCCAGCCCGGGGCCAAGGTCAGCGTTACGGCTGCCAGCGGCGCCGCGGCCGAGGGCACCGTGCGCATGGTCGCACCCACGGTGGACCCGCAAACGCGCAATGCGCTGGTCTACGTGGACCTGCCCGCCAACACCGACTTCCGCGCCGGGATGTTTGCGCGGGGCGAGTTCGCACTGGGCAGCAGCGACGCACTCACCGTGCCACAAGAGGCGCTGGTGGTGCGCGACGGGTTCTCGTACGTGTTTGTGGTGGGCGGCGACCAGCGCGTGCAGATGCGCAAGGTCCAGACCGGCCGCCGCGTGGCCGACCGGGTCGAGGTGCTGTCGGGCCTGGACGCTGGAGCCTCCGTCGCTGTGCGCGGTGCGGGCTTTTTGAACGATGGCGACCTGGTGCGCGTGGCGGCCCCTGCGGCGGCGCCAGCGGCTGGCAAGCAGTCCTCCAGCCAGCATTTCATGCAAAAAGTGCCTGTAGCGCTAGTGGATCATGCGCAAGCAGCTATCAATTAAGGAGCATTCCACATGAATGTGTCCACCTGGTCCATCAAGAACCCCATACCGGCGCTGATGCTGTTTGTGCTGCTGACCTTCGGCGGCCTGCTGTCCTTCAACGCCATGAAGGTGCAGAACTTTCCCGACATCGACCTGCCCACGATCTCCGTGACCGTGGCGCTGCCGGGCGCCTCGCCCGCGCAGCTGGAGAACGACGTGGCGCGCAAGATCGAGAACAGCATCGCCACGCTGCAAGGCCTCAAGCACATCTACACCAAGGTGCAGGACGGCGGCGCCACCATCACCGCCGAGTTCCGGCTGGAGAAGCCCACGCAGGAGGCGCTGGACGACGTGCGCTCCGCCGTGGCCCGTGTGCGCGGCGACCTGCCGGGCGACGTGCGCGACCCCATCGTGACCAAGATGGACCTGGCCGCGCAGCCCGTGCTGGCCTTCACCATCGCGTCGGCCCGCATGGACGACGAGGCGCTGTCCTGGTTTGTGGACGACGCCGTGGCCAAGAAGCTGCTCACCGTGCGCGGCGTGGGCGCCGTCAACCGCGTGGGCGGTGTGCAGCGCGAGGTGCATGTGGCACTCGACCCGGTCAAGCTGCAGTCCCTGGGCGCCACGGCGGCCGATGTGTCGCGCCAGCTGCGGCTGGTGCAGACGGAGAGTGCCGGCGGCCGCACCGACCTGGGCGGCAGCGAGCAGCCGGTGCGCACGCTGGCCACCGTGCAGTCGGCGCAGGAGCTGGCGGGCCTGACGCTGGCACTGTCGGACGGCCGCCACGTGCGGCTGGACCAGGTGGCCACGGTGACAGACACCATCGCCGAGCCCCGGGCGCTGGCCCTGCTCAACGGCAAGCCGGTGGTGGGCTTCGAGGTGGCCCGCAGCAAGGGCGCGAGCGAAGTCGAAGTGGGCGCTGCCGTGCAGGCGGCCCTGCAGGAGATGCGCGCGCAGCACCCGGACCTGGAAATCACCGAGGCCTTCAACTTCGTGCAGCCCGTGCAGGAGGAATACGACGGCTCCATGCACCTGCTGTACGAAGGTGCGCTGCTGGCCGTGCTGGTGGTGTGGCTCTTCCTGCGCGACTGGCGCGCCACCTTCGTGTCGGCCGTGGCGCTGCCGCTGTCGGTGATCCCGGCGTTCATCGGCATGTACTGGCTGGGCTTCTCGATCAACGTGATCACGCTGCTGGCGCTGTCGCTGGTGGTGGGCATCCTGGTGGACGACGCCATCGTGGAGGTCGAGAACATCGTGCGCCATCTGCGCATGGGCAAGACGCCCTACCAGGCGGCCATGGAGGCGGCCGACGAGATCGGCCTGGCCGTGATCGCCACCACCTTCACGCTGATCGCGGTGTTTCTGCCCACGGCGTTCATGAGCGGCATTGCGGGCAAGTTCTTCAAGCAGTTTGGCTGGACGGCGTCGCTCGCGGTATTTGCCAGCCTGGTGGTGGCGCGCCTGCTCACGCCCATGATGGCGGCCTACATCCTCAAGCCCATCGTGGGGGACCACAAGGACCCGCGCTGGATGACGGTGTACCTGCGCTGGGCCGCGTGGTGCATCAAGCACCGGTGGATGACCTTCATTGCCACGGCGGCCTTTTTCATCGGCTCGCTGGCGCTGATCCCGCTGCTGCCTACGGGCTTCATCCCGCCGGACGACAACTCGCAAACCCAGGTGTACCTGGAGCTGCCGCCCGGCGCCACGCTGGCGCAGACGCGTGCCGTGGCCGAGGACGCGCGGCAGCGCATCGCCAAGGTGGAGCATGTGCAAAGTGTGTACACCACCATCGGCGGCGGCTCGGCCGGCACTGATCCTTTCATGGGAGGCGCCAGCACCGAAACGCGCAAGGCTACGCTGACCATCTTGCTGTCCGAGCGCGGCGACCGTCCGCGCAAGCAGGGCATCGAGAACCAGATCCGCGCCGCACTGGAGACGCTGCCTGGCGTGCGCAGCAAGGTGGGCCTGGGCGGCTCGGGCGAGAAGTACGTGCTGGTGCTCACGGGCGACGACCCGCAGGCGCTGACCACGGCCGCATTGGCGGTCGAGAAAGACCTGCGCACCATCCCCGGCCTGGGCAGCATCTCGTCCACCGCCAGCCTCGTGCGCTCCGAAATTGCCGTGCGCCCCGACTTTGCCCGCGCCGCCGACCTGGGCGTGACCAGCAGCGCGATTGCCGAAACGCTGCGCATTGCCACGGTGGGTGACTACGACGTATCGCTGCCCAAGCTCAACCTGGCCGCGCGCCAGGTGCCCATCGTCGTCAAGCTGCAGGACGATGCGCGCAAGGACCTGTCGCTGCTGGAACGCCTGCCGGTGCCCGGCGCCAAGGGCCCGGTGATGCTGGGCCAGGTGGCCACACTGGAGTTCAGCGGCGGCCCGGCCGTGGTGGACCGCTACGACCGCGCGCGCAACGTGAACTTTGAGATTGAACTCTCGGGCCAGCCGCTGGGCGACGTGACCAAGGCGGTGGAGGCGCTGCCCTCCATCCAGAACCTGCCAGCCGGCGTGCGCCAGATCACCATTGGCGATGCCGAGATGATGGGCGAGCTGTTTGCCAGCTTTGGCCTGGCCATGCTCACCGGCGTGCTGTGCATCTACATCGTGCTGGTGCTGCTGTTCAAAGACTTCCTGCACCCGGTGACCATCCTGGCGGCGCTGCCGCTGTCGCTGGGTGGCGCGTTTGTGGGGCTGCTGATTGCGCAGAAGAGCTTCTCGATGCCCTCGCTCATCGGGCTGATCATGCTCATGGGCATTGCCACCAAGAACTCCATCCTGCTGGTGGAGTACGCGATTCTGGCGCGGCGCGAGCATGGCATGACGCGCTTTGAGGCGCTGATCGACGCCTGCCACAAGCGCGCACGGCCCATCATCATGACCACGCTGGCCATGGGTGCAGGCATGCTGCCCATCGCCATCGGCCTGGGTGCTGCGGACGCGAGCTTTCGCTCGCCCATGGCGGTGGCGGTGATTGGTGGACTCATCACCTCCACGCTGCTGAGCCTCCTGGTGATTCCGGCGGTGTTCACCGGGGTGGACGACCTGGGCCAGGGGTTCGGCCGGCTGGCCCGCCGCCTGCGCGGGGGGCGCCATGCCCCGGGCGCACCGGCGGCCCCCACAGCCGCAGCCACGGCGCAACCAGCACCTCCCTCCGCCCCCTGACGCCGAGTCTTGGCGCCGCCCCCGGCGTGAGCCCAAAAAGCAGGGCAATCACGGGGGTCGCGCGGGCTTTGGCGGGAGGTAGCCGTCGGATAATGCAACGCGCACCATGAACCTCGTCAGCCTCAACATCGAATCCATCCAGCTGGGCCATCCCCTGCCTTTTGTGCTGCGGGGGGCCGACGGCGTGTTGCTGGCGCAAAAGGGCTATGTGATCCGCACCCGCGACGAACTGGCCAAGCTGGTCGAACGCGGGCGCGAGCTGTGTGTGGACACCGACGAATCCGGCGGCAGCCACCGCGCCTACCTGGCGCAGCTGCAGCGCATGCTGATCGCCGACACCAACCTGGGCGAGATCGCCGCCATGAAGATGACGGCCGGCGAGCAGGCCGCCGCAGCGGCCGCTGCGCGTGCGGGCAAAACCCTGCCCGACTGGCCCGAGCTGCAGTTGCGCGCCACGCAGTTGCTGCGCACCCCGTCGCCCAGCGACTTTGGCGGGCGGTTTCAGGCGCTGCACGACGAGCTGGTGCGCCATTGCGAACAGACGCCCGACGCCACGCTGCTGGCACTGATCTATCTCTCGGCCCAGGAAACGCGCATGTACAGCGCCACGCATTCCATGCTGGTCAGCTGCGTGTGCATGGTGGTGGCCCGCGAGATGCTGCGCTGGCCCAGCGGCCGGGTGCAGCAATTGGGGCACGCAGCGCTGAGCATGAACATCGCCATGACCGAGCTGCAGGACCAGTTGGTGCTGCAGACCCAGCCCCTCACCGCGACCCAGATTGCCGCCGTGGAAGACCACGCGGCGCGGTCCGAGGCGCTGCTGCGCCACCTGGGCGTGGCCGACCCGGTGTGGCTGGAGGCCGTGCGCTGCCACCACCACCGCACGCCCGGGCCCCTGGCCAAAAAGACCGAAGCCCAGCAAATGGCCCGCCTGCTGCAGCGCGCCGACATTTTTGGCGCCCGCCTGGCCCCCCGCGCCGCGCGGCTGCCCATGCCTGTCACTGCCGCCATGCAGGCCAGTTACTACGACGAAGAACACCAGGTGGACGAGGCCGGCGCCGCCCTCGTCAAGACCCTGGGCGTCTATCCCCCCGGTGCCTTTGTGCGCCTGGCCAGCCGTGAAGTGGGCGTGGTCATCCGCCGGGGCACCACCGCCACCACCCCCCGCGTGGCCGTGGTGACCAACCGCGACGGCATGGCCACGGGCGAGCCCATTCCCCGCGATACGGGCATGCCGCCCTGGAAGGTCACCGGGGTGGTGGCTTTCAAGGACGTGCGGGTCAACCTGTCGCTGGACCGCCTGCTGCAGATGGTCTGACGCCAGGGAGGGCGCTGCGAGCCCCCCGGTTCTGCGTGCCGCCGCTGTCTGCGGCGGGCCACAGCTCCCCCTCATACCTGCATGAGGCGTTGCCCATGCGTGGCTCCTGCCGCCCGTCACTGGGGCTGAAGCTGTATCCACTCCTTTCCCTACCGCGCCATGGGCCAGCGCCGGTGGTACTGCGCGGCCGCTTTTTGGCCCCCGCGTCCCGCTTCCTTCCGAAATCTGAATCCAAACGCGTGCGCGCCACGTAAACCATTCAGTACAAATAAAAACTCATGTGGACAAAAAATGATGAAATGGTTAAATTGGCCGCACTCACTGCCCAAAGTCCTATGAACCGCCTTACAAGACTCCTCTCGACAGCCACCGCGCTGGCGGCCTGGCTGCTGCTGGCGCCCGCCGCCCAAGCGGCCGATGCGCCTGCAGCGTGCCCGGCCACGCTGCAGCACACCTTTCCGCGCCTGCAGGACGAAAAGCCGCAGTCGCTCTGCCAGTACAGCGGAAAAGTGGTTCTGGTGGTCAACACGGCCAGCTTCTGTGGCTTTACCGGCCAGTACAAGGGGCTGGAAGAGCTATATGCCCGCTACAAGGACAAGGGGCTGGTGGTGCTGGGCTTCCCGTCCAACGACTTTGCCCAGGAAAAAGGCAGCAACAAGGAAATCGCCGACTTCTGCGAAAACACCTTCGGGGTGAAATTTCCCATGTTTGCCAAAAGCAGCGTGAAGGGCCCGGAGGCCTCGCCGCTGTACCAGCAGCTGGCGCAGCTGTCGGGCACGGCGCCCCGCTGGAACTTCCACAAATACCTGCTGGGGCGCGACGGCAAGCTGGTGGACAACTACTCCAGCCTGACCGGGCCGGACAACAAGGGCCTGGTGCGTGCCATCGAACAGCAGCTCGCCCTGCCCACACCCCGGTGAGCGCAATGACTTCTTTACATTTCTTGAAAAAAAATACAGGCGCCCTCTGGAACTTCGCCGGGGCGGCCTCACTCTATCCATTGCGCAAGACGATTGCGCAGCGTACAGTTTTAATGTTGCGAAGCCTTTCGGGCCCCCGGGTTCCGACTGACCTCCTGGAGCGCTTCTCCTCCCTCCCTCTCTTATTCGTTTCGGGACGCTTCGCAACCTTTTTATTCCGTGCACCGGCCAGAGGGAGCCGGTCATGAAAATCGCCATCATCGGCTCCGGCATCTCCGGGCTTTCCGTCGCGCACCAGCTGCGCGGCCAGGCGGACATCACGCTGTTCGAGGCGGGCGACTACTTCGGCGGCCACACCCACACCGTCGATGTCACCCTGCCCGATGCGTCTGGCGCCCCGGTCACACACGGCGTGGACACCGGCTTTCTGGTGTTCAACGAGCGCACCTATCCCCATCTGATCCGCCTGTTGGCCGAGCTGGGCGTGGACACGGCCAAATCCGACATGTCGTTTTCGGTGCAGGTGCCCGCAGCACTGGGCGGCGGCCGCGCGCTGGAATGGAGCGGCACCAACCTCAGCACCGTGTTTGCCCAGCGTTCCAACCTGGTCAACCCGCGTTTTCTGGGCATGCTGCGCGACCTGCTGCGCTTCAATAAGCTGTGCACGCGCATTGCCGACAAGCAGGCCGAGGCCGCGCTGATGCAGCCCCTGGGAGACTTCTTGCGCGAGCACCGCTTTGGCGACGCCTTCCGCGATTGGTACTTCTTGCCCATGCTGGGTTGCATCTGGAGCTGCCCCACCGACCAGATGCTGAGGTTCCCCGTGGCCACCATGATCCGGTTCTGCCACAACCACGGCCTGATCCAGGTGAGCAACCGCCCCCAGTGGTGGACGGTGTCTGGCGGTGCGCGCCACTATGTGGACAAGATCGTGGCGGGCATTGCCGACAAGCGCCTGAACACCCCCGTGCGCCGCATCGAGCGCGATGCCGCCGGGGTGCGCGTGGTGACCGCAGGCCACACCGAACACTTTGACCAGGTGGTGCTGGCCACCCATTCGGACCAGTCGCTCGCCCTGCTGGCCCAGCCCACGCCGCACGAGCGCGCGGTGCTGGGTTCCATTCGCTACCAGGCCAACCGCGCTGTCCTGCACACCGATACGTCCGTGCTGCCGGCGCGCCGCGCCGCCTGGGCCGCGTGGAACTACGAACGTGCGCCGCAACGCAGCCGCGAGTCGGCCCGCGTGTGCCTGCACTACCTCATCAACCAGCTGCAGCCCGTGCCCTTTGCGCAGCCCGTGGTGGTGTCGCTCAACCCGGTGCGCGACATAGCGCCCGAACACGTGATCGGCAGCTACGAATACGCCCACCCGGTGTTCGACATGGCCGCCATCCGCGCGCAGCAGCAGGTGGGCAAGCTGCAAGGGCAGCAGCACACCTGGTTCTGCGGCGCCTGGACGGGCTACGGCTTCCACGAAGACGGCCTCAAATCGGGCCTGGCCGTGGCCGAGCAATTGCTGGCCGCCCTGCCGGCCCCCCTGGCGGAGGCTGCGTGAGCCACGCGCCGGCCCCCACCGCAGCGCCCCTGATCGGCTTCGGCCAGGTGCGCCACACGCGGCTGCGGCCCCGGCGGCATGCGTTCGCCTACCCCACGTTTTTCCTGATGCTGCCGATGCGCAGCCTGCCCGGCATGCGTGGGGAGCTGGCTGTGAACCGGCGTGGCGCCATCAGCTTCCACGATGCGGACCACGGCGACGGCCGCGGCGCCGCGCAGGGCGGGGCGCTGGCCTGGCTGGACGAGTTGCTGCGCACCGAAGGCATCACCGACGCCACAGGTGAGGTGTGGCTGCACTGCTACCCCCGTGTGCTGGGCTACACCTTCAAACCCGTGAGCTTCTGGTACTGCCACCGTGCCGATGGCCACCTGCGCGCCATCGTGGTGGAAGTGAACAACACCTTTGGCGAGCGCCACTGCTACCTGCTGGATGCGCCGCAGTACGGCGTGGAACAGCAGGCACGCAAGGTGTTCCACGTGTCGCCGTTCTGCGAGGTGAGCGGTGGCTACCGCTTTCGCTTCATGCGCACCGAGGCCGGTGCACAGGACGCAGGCCGGACCGTGGTGCGCATCGACCACGACGACGACACCGGCCCGCTCATCCAGACCAGCGTGAGCGGCACCCTGCAGGCCATCACCGCACAGACCCTGCGCCAGGCGCTCTGGGGCTACCCCGCCATGACGCTGGCCATCATTGCCCGCATCCACTGGCACGCGCTGCAGCTGTGGCTCAAGCGCGTGCGTTTCCATCGCAAGCCCGAGGCGCCTGCCTCCATCGTGACCCGTTGATCTCCATGTCGTTCCAGCCCCGCGAGACCGCCGCCATGAACTCCACCACAGCCACCCGCTCCGACCGCAACGCGCAGGCCCTGCCCGCAGGCACGCCGGCAGCCGCCCGCACCGCGCTCAGGCTGCTGCAGCGCCTGCAGCACGGCCACCTCACGGTGCAGTTGCCTGACGGCACCCTGCAGCACTTCGGGCACGGCGACGGCCCGTCGGCGGCGATCACGCTCAAGAACTGGAATGTCTGCAGCGCAGCGCTCAAGTCGGGCGACATCGGCTTTGCCGAGAGCTACATCGCGGGCGACTGGACCACCCCGCACCTGACCGATCTGCTCAAGCTCTTCATCGCCAACCGCCAGCAGGTGGAAGGCGTGATCTACGGCACCTGGGCCGGCCGCCTGCTGTACCGCATCAAGCACCTGCTCAACCGCAACACCCGCGCCAACAGCCAGAAGAACATCCACGCCCACTACGACCTGGGCAACGCGTTCTACGAACTCTGGCTGGACGACACGATGAACTACTCGTCCGCCTGGTTCGAAGGCGATGCAGGCGGCGACATGCGCGCTGCCCAGCACGCCAAGGTGCGGCGCGCGTTGCGCATGGCCGGTGTGCAGCCAAATTCCCGGGTGCTGGAGATCGGCTGTGGCTGGGGCGCGCTGGCCGAGATGGCGACCGTCGAATTCGGCGCCCACCTGACGGGCGTGACACTCTCCACCGAGCAGCTCGCCTTCGCGCAAAAGCGCATGGCGCAGCAAGGGGTGGCCGAGCACGCCGACCTGCGCCTGCAGGACTACCGCGACATCCAGGACGGCCCGTACGACGCCATCTGCTCCATCGAGATGGTCGAGGCCGTGGGCCGCGAATACTGGCCCACCTACTTCCAGTCGGTGAACCGCTTGCTCAAGCCCGGCGGCCGGGCCTGCATCCAGAGCATCGTCATCGACGACAGCCTGTTCGAGCGCTACATCAGCTCCACGGATTTCATCCAGCAGTACATCTTCCCGGGTGGCTGCCTGCCGTGTCCGCGCGAGTTCCGCCGCGAAGCCGAGGCGGCAGGTCTGCGCGTGGTCGACGAGTTTGCGTTTGGCCAGGACTACGCCGAAACCCTCAAGCGGTGGCGCGAGCGCTTCCTCGCGCAGCGCACGCAGATCCTGCAGCTGGGGTTTGACGAGCGCTTCATGCACATCTGGGAGTTCTACCTGGCGTATTGCGAGGCGGCGTTTGCGATGAGCAACATCGACCTGGTGCAGTACACCCTGGCCAAGGACTGATGATCGCTATGAAAAATATAGCTGCCACCGCAATATTCACTAGCGCATTGATGGCTTTTGGCCCTCAAACCGCGTCGGCGCAGGTTGCAGAGGCCAGCGCAGCCGCCGCAGCCCCGCTGTCGGGGGCCCGCCTGGTGGGCCAGGGCGTGCTGCGGTTTCTGGGGTTTGAGATCTACCGTGCGCGGCTGTGGGTGCAGCCCGGTTTTGATGCCGACAACTACGCCGCCCACCCCCTGGCGCTGGAGCTGACCTACCACCGCGATTTTTCGGCCGAGGCCATTGCCAAGCGCTCCATCGAAGAGATGCGCCGCGTGGGCAGCTTCACGCCGCAGCAGGCCGCGCGCTGGCAGCAGGCACTGACCGCCGCGCTGCCGGATGTGAAGGCCGGCGACCGGCTCCTGGGCCTGTACCAGCCCGGCACGGGCGCCGTGTTCAAGATGGGCGGGCGGGTGGTTGGCGAAGTGCCTGACGCCGAGTTCTCGCGCCTGTTCTTCGGCATCTGGCTGTCGCCGCAGACCTCCGAACCCGGACTGCGGCAAGAGCTGATCGCGGCCACCCGCACGGCGGGACAAGGGCAGCAATGACCACCACCACGCCCATGCGCGCCAGCCAAGGCCTGGCCTATGGGCTGCTGGGCCTGCCGCTGGCTTTTGTGGCGCTGCCGCTGTATGTGCTGTTGCCCAACCACTACGCCCGCGAGTTCGGCATGCCACTGGCCACGCTGGGCTCGGTGCTGCTGGCGGCGCGGCTGTTCGACGCGGTGTCCGACCCGCTGCTGGGGCGTCTGTCCGACTACTTGTTCAGCCGCTCGGTGCGCGCCGTGCTGGCGGTGGGCGCGGTGTCGGCCGTGGTGCTGGCACTGGGGCTGACCAGCCTGTTCTTCCCGCAGGTAGCAGGGGCCGATGCGCTCATCGCCTGGGCGCTGGTGGCGCTGCTCATCACCTACACCGCGTACAGCCAGCTGGGCATTGCCCACCAGTCCTGGGGCGCGCGGCTGGGCGGCGATGAGCTGCAGCGCGGCCGCATCGTGGCCTGGCGCGAGGGTGCCGCGCTGGTGGGCGTGGTGCTGGCTTCGGTGCTGCCCGCGCTGCTGGGCCTGCCGGTGATGCTCAGTGTGTTTGCCCTCACCCTGCTGCTGGGCTGGTGGGCGTGGACCAGAGCCCCACGCCCCGCAGACCATGCAGAGGCCGTGGCAGGCGTGTACCGCCCGGCACAGCGCGCCAGCCTGTGGCGGCCCTGGGGACGGGCTGCCTTTCGCCGCCTGCTGGCCGTGTTCATGCTCAACGGCATCGCCAGTGCCATCCCGGCCACGCTGGTGCTGTTCTTCATCCAGGACCGCCTGCAGGCCCCGCCGGCGCAGGAGCCCATGTTCCTCGCTGCCTATTTTGTCTGTGCGGCGCTGTCCATCCCGCTGTGGCTGCGTGCCGTGGCGCGCTGGGGCCTGGCGCGCACCTGGCTGGCGGGCATGCTGCTGGCAATTGCCGTGTTTGTGTGGACGGCGTTTCTGGGCGCGGGTGATGTGTTGCCGTTCATGGTGGTCTGCGCGCTGTCGGGTGTGGCCCTGGGCACGGACCTGGCCCTGCCCAGCGCCCTGCTGGCGGGCGTGATCGCGGCCGAGGGCGACAGCGGCCGGCACGAGGGCGCGTACTTCGGCTGGTGGAACTTTGCCACCAAGCTCAACCTGGCCCTGGCCGCAGGCCTGGCGCTGCCCCTGCTGGGCTGGCTGGGCTATACACCAGGCACGCGCAGCGATGACGGCCTGCAGACCCTGGGCCTGGCCTACGCCGTGCTGCCCTGCGCGCTCAAGCTGGCGGCAGCGGCAGCGCTGTACGTCCTTTTTCTGCGGCACCCACGCGGTGCGGCGATGGCTGGAACCTGACACCCATACCCCCAAGGCACAACCCATGATGCAAAGACGCCTCCTCCTTTCCGCCGCTGTGGCTGCGCCCGTGGTGCTGTCCGGCTGCGCCAGCCAGAACCTGGATGGCTACGCCACCGAGAAACCGGTGCTGGACCTGGCCCAGTATTTCAACGGCAAGATCGACGCCTACGGCATCTTCCAGGACCGCAGCGGCCAGATCGTCAAACGCTTCACCGTGGTGATGGACTGCAGCTGGAAAGACAACGAGGGCGTGCTGGATGAAGCCTTCACCTACTCCGACGGCACCACGCAGCGCCGCATCTGGCGGCTGACGAAGCATGCCGACGGCCGCTACACCGGCACCGCCGACGATGTGGTGGGCACGGCCAACGGCCAGACGCGCGGCAACGCCTTCCGCTGGAACTACACGCTGGCCCTGCCGGTGGATGGCAAGGTCTACAACGTGGACCTGGACGACTGGATGTACCTCATCGACGACCGGGTGATGCTCAACCGCGCCACCATGACCAAGTTCGGCGTGCGCCTGGGCGAGATCACCCTGTCCTTCACCAAACGCGCACCATGAGCCTCAACCCTCCCTTGCGCGACTGGCAGGGCCGCCGTGCCTGGCTCATCGGGGCCAGCAGTGGCATTGGCCGGGCCACCGCAGCCGCGCTGCATGCGCGCGGTGCGCAGGTCATCGTGTCGGCGCGCAGCGGTGATGCACTGAACGCCTTTGTTGTGCAGCACCCCGGCAGCATGGCGCTGGCTTTTGACACTGCCGAACCGGCACAGGTGCAGGCCGCCGCAGCGCAGGTGCTCGCGGGAGGGGCGCCCGACCTGGTGTGCTACTGCGCGGGCTACTACCGCGACATGCGCGCCACCGACTTCGATCTGGCCGTGATGCTGCGCCATGAGCAGATCAACTACAACGGCGTGCTGCACGTGCTGGCCGCCGTGTTGCCCGCCATGCTGGCCACAGCGGAGGCTGGGCGCCCAGGCCACGTGAGCCTGATCAGCAGCGTGGCAGGCTTTCGCGGCCTGCCCAAGAGCCTGGCCTATGGGCCCACCAAGGCGGCCCTCATCAACCTGGCCGAGGCGCTGTACTTGGACCTGCACGACCTGGGCATGGGCGTGAGCGTGATCAACCCTGGTTTTGTGGCCACGCCACTCACGGCGGGCAACGACTTCACCATGCCGGCCCTCATCTCACCCGAAGCAGCAGCGGCGGCCATCGTGCAGGGCTGGGAGCGGGGGCATTTCGACATCCACTTCCCCAAGCGTTTCACACGCGTGATGAAGCTGCTGCGGCTGTTGCCGTACCGTTGGTACTTCCCCGCCGTTCGCCGCTTCACAGGCCTTTGACTTTTGCGATGCAGCCCCCGAACACATCCCCATCCACCGAAGAAGCCGTCACGCGCGTTGTCGCATTCTTTGAAAACCTCTCGCCTGCCGACATAGCGGCCATTGGCCATTTCTACGCACCACAGGCGCGCTTCAAGGACCCCTTCAACGAGGTGCAGGGCGTGCCTGCCATCCAGGCCATTTTTGCCCACATGTTCGAGGCGCTGGAGCAGCCGCGTTTTGTGGTCACCGGCCGGGTGGTGCAGGGCACGCAGTGCTTCTTGACCTGGGACTTTTTGTTTGCGTTCAAGGACTTTCACAAGGGCGTGACGCAGACGGTGCGTGGTGCCTCGCACCTGGTGCTGGACGAACAGGGTCTGGTGACGCTGCACCGCGACTACTGGGATGCGGCCGAAGAGCTGTACGAAAAGCTGCCCGTGGTGGGCGCACTGATGCGCTGGCTCAAAAAGCGCGCCAACAGCTAGGGATCCGCTGCACGCATCGAGCGGTAAGTGGGCGCTGTGGATCGGAATGGTCTGCTAGGCGCAAAACGCAGCACTAGCTGTCGCTATTGCGAGGTGTTGCAACACCGCAGGCTGCCCGAGACCGCAGATGCACACGGCGCGGCGATTCGTGCAGCGGGTCCCCGGGGCCTGTTCACCCTCTTCACCCCACTGCCCGGATGCGCGAATGCCCGGGCAAGGGCACTGCGCGTTGCAACACGCCTTCGGCCAGCCACAGCGCACTGTTCCACGCCCGTTGCGCCACATAGGGCAGAGGCAGCTGCTGGTAGTCGTCGTTGAAGACCTCAAAGCTGTAATCGCCCTGGTAGCCCATGCCGTCCAGCGTGCGTACCAGTTCGGCCAGCGCCTTGCTGTGCACGCCTTCGCCAGGGAACACGCGAAAGTGCCGTGCGGTCTCGATGCGCTCTTGCACTGTGCGCGTTTCCTGCCACATGAAGTCGGACAGCTGCACGAGGTAGATCTTGGCGGGGTCCACGTCCTCCAGCGCCGCGAGCGGCGTGCTGGTGGCGAACTGGTGGTACGAATCAATGGCCAGCCCGAGGTTGGGGCAATCGGCCTGTTCCACGGCGGCCCAGGCCTGGTGCACCTCGTTGATGTGGCGGCCCCAGGAGAGGCCCTCAAACGCCACGCGGATGCCATGGGGCAGCGCCAGCAGGGCCAGCTTGCGCAGGTCGCGCGCAATCGCATCGGCGTCAGACGTGGCGTGCGAAGACGTGGAGCTGCATGCCAGCAGCACGGGCGCGCCCAGGTCACGCGCCATCAGGATCATCTGCTTGGCGATGTCCACCTTGTAGCTGTGCAGGTGGCCGGACAGACCCTCGAAGTCGCGCAGCACCTGGAAGCCCGTCACCCGCAGGCCGCTGCTGCGCACGGCATGCACGGCGGCCTCGATGCCCTCGGGGTGGCCCACGATGTCGCGTGCGGCCAGCATGATCTGGCCAAATCCGGCGGCCTTGACGGCGGCAAGCTTGGCCTCCAGCGGGCCCGCCAGGCTGATGGTGTCCATGCCAAAGTCGGCGACGTTGCGTTGCATGGTGGATGTGCGCATGGGGCAGTCTCCAGGCTCAGCGTGCGTCCAGCACCAGTTCGAAGCTGGGAGCGCCGGCATCTGCGCGGGTGAGGGCGCCGCGCGTGCCCGTGTGCACGCCGGTGGGGGACTCGACGAAGTCCACACCGCGCTCGCGCAGCGCTTGCACCGTGGCCAGCACGTCGGGCGCGCCAAAGGCCACGCGTTGCAGCAACTCTTCGGGGTCGGCTTCCAGCGCATCGACCAACGGTTCGATGAGCTGCCAGTGCAGCGTGCCACAGGGGCTGGCCAGGATGCGGCCGTGGGTGAGCACGCCAAACGACTGGTCCGGTGCCAGCTCGGCGAAGCCAAACAGTTCCCTGTAGAAGTGGATCCAGTCCTCCGCACGGCCCAGGCCGATGTACTGCACCACGCCAAACAGGTGCAGGCCCTGCAGCGCAGGCGGGCGCTGGTTGACGGTGGGGATGGGCACAAAGTCCACGTCGTAGATGGAGAACTCCTTCCAGCGGTCGACAAAGTAGATGCGGCTGGCACCCACTCCGTGGATGGCGGGGATGTTCAGCTCCATCACCTCGACCTCGGTGTGCACGGCCCAGGCGCCCAGTTCCAGCACCCGGCGGTAGGCCGCGGCCGCATTGCCCACGCGAAAAGCAATGGCGGCGAGCACCGGCGCTTCAGTGAGCGCGGGCGGGGCGTGCACGCCGGTGAGCTCGTTGTCATGGTGGGCGTTGACGATGATGTTCATGTCGCCCTGGCGGTACAGCAGCACCTCGCGCGAGCGGTGGCGCGCCACGGGCTGAAAGCCCATGCGCTCCAGCGCCTGGCCCAGGGCCTGCGGACGGCTGGTGGCGTATTCGATGAACTCCACGCCCTGCAGGCCCAGGGGGTTGGGCAGTTCGCCCAGAGTTTCGCGGGCGGCCATCATCGGGGTGCTCATGGTGTCGGCTCCTTGGGGGTTGCGGCGGGCAGTGGCATCAGCGCGTGCTGACCAGGCGGCGGAAATGCGCATCCATGCGCGCCGCATCGGGCGCCTCGCCGGTGAACAGTTCGAACGCGCCCACGGCCTGGCCCACAGCCATGCCACCGCCGTCGGATACCCGGCAGCCCAGCGCGCGTGCGGCCTGTACCAGGGCGGTGTCGAGCGGGAAATACACCACTTCGGACACCCACATCGGGGGCCGCAGCAGGGCCACATCGAGTGGCAGGCCGGGCAGTTTGTCCATGCCCGTGGGCGTGGCGTGGATCAGGCCTGTGGCCTGCGCCATGGCCGATTGGATGTCGGAGGCTTCGGCCCGGACGCCGTACAGCGCATTCACGTCGGCTGCCAGTTGAGCCGCACGCTCGGGCTGCGCATCGACGATGCTCAGGTGCTCGGCGCCCAGCCGCAGCACGGCGTGTGCAATCGCAGCGCCGGCACCGCCCGCGCCGAGCAGCACCACGCGGCTCAGGTCGGCGCCAGGCAGTGCGCGGGTAAAGCCCCAGGCCCAGCCCGATCCGTCGGTGTTGTGGCCCACGAGTTTTCCGCCCTGGATGACCACGGTGTTCACGGCGCCCATGGCGCGCGCTTCTTCAGACAGGCTGTCGAGGTGCGGAATCACCGCCTGCTTGCAGGGGTAGGTCACGTTGCAGCCCGCGTAGCCCATGATGCGCGCCGCCGACAACAGCGTGGGCAGATGCTCCGCCGAGGAAGCAGAGCGGTCCAGGTCGATGAGCTGGTAGTGCAGGCGCATGCCGTGATGGCGCGCTTCTTCTTCGTGCAGCGCGGGCGACAGCGATTTCTGGATGCCGGCACCGATCAGTCCGATCAGCACCTTGCGGGGGCTTGTGGATGGCATGGCGGACGTGGGTGTGGTGACCGGGGGATCAAGCAGCTGGATGCTCATGGGGCGGGCGGGATACGGGGTGAATGCACGGCCGGGCGTGGCGGGGCCACTGGCAGCCGTGCAGGGAGGGCAGCGTGGGGCTTACTTGCCGCCGCGCAGCTTGGCCAGCGTGGCGTAGACCTCTTTCACCGTCTCTGCGCCCACTTTTTCGCTGTGCTTTTCGACCACGGGTTTCACCTTGGCGCGCAGCTTGTCCAGCTCGGCAGGCGAGAACTCGGACACCTGCATGCCGGCCTTCTTGAGGTCTTCCAGCGCCACATTGGCCTGCACGCGCGACACACCGCGCTGGAAGGTGGTGGCCTCGGCCATGGCGTCGGTCAGCGCCTTTTGGTCAGCAGGGTTCAGGCTGTCCCAGAACTTCTTGCTCACGATCACGGCCTGGGGGTTGTACATGTGGCGCGTCACGGTCAGGTACTTCTGCACCTCCGCAAACTTGGACGACAGGATGGTGGAAAACGGGTTCTCCTGGCCGTCCACGGCCTTCTGCTCCATGGCCGTGTACAGCTCGGGGAAGGGCATGGGCACGGCATTGGCGCCCAGCGCGTTGAACATGTCGATGTAGATGGGCGACTGGATCACGCGGATCTTGAGGCCTGCAATGTCTTCAGCCTTGGTGATGGGGCGCTTGCTGTTGGTGAGGTTGCGAAAGCCCAGCTCCCAATAACCCAGGCCCACCAAGTTCTTGGCCTGCAGCTTGTCGAGCAGCTTCTTGCCGAAGGGGCCGTCCGTCACGGCGTCAGCCTCTTGGGGCGTAGCGAACAGGAAGGGGAAGTCGTAGATGCCGAATTCCTTGGCCTGGGCCGACAGAATGCCCGCGTTGAGCACCGTCATCTCCACCGTGCCACCTTGCAGCGCCGACACGGTCTGCAGGTCGCCGCCCAGCGTGCCGCCGGGGAAGAGCTTGACGGCAATGCGGCCGTTGGTCTTGGCCGCCACCAGGTCGGCAAACTTTTGCGCGCCCTGGGCCTGCGGGTGGTCCTTCTGGTTCTGGAAGGCGAACTTGATGGTGCGCTCCTGCGCGTGCGCAGCGGGCAGCAGCGATGCGGCGACGAGGGCCGTGGCGAGCAGGGTCTTGAGCAGCTTCATGGGATGGTCTCCTTGGTTTTTGGGCAGGCAGAAACGGTAGGCGCGGGAGGGAAGGTCAGCCCCCCAGCAGGCGCAAGGGCACGAGAACAATGGATGGGAACAGCACCAGCAGGAACATGACGATGAACTGCGCCAACATGAACGGCATGACGCCCCGGGTGACCTGCGACATGGAAATGCGGCCCACCCCGGCCACCACGTTGAGCACGGTGCCCACGGGCGGCGTGATGAGGCCAATGGCGTTGTTGATGATGAACAGCACGCCGAAGTACACCGGGTCAATGCCCGCCGCCTTGACCACCGGCATCAGCACGGGCGTGAGGATGAGGATGGTCGGCGTCATATCCATCGCGGTGCCCACCACCATGACCAGCACCATGATCGCGATCAGCAACAACGTCTGGTTGCCCATGAAGGGCTCCAGCATGCCGATGACAGCAGACGGGAGGTCGGCCACGGTGATGAGCCAGGCCGACACCATGGCTGCAGCGACCAGAAACATCACCACGGCGCTGGTGCGTGCGGAGGTCTGAAAGATCTCCACCAGCTGACGCAGGGTCAGCTCACGGTACACGACCATCGCGACAAACAACGAGTAGACGGCGGCCACCACAGCGGCCTCGGTGGGTGTGAACACCCCCATGCGCAGACCCACCAGGATGATGATGGGCAGGCCCAGGGCCCAGACGGCTTCGCGCAACGCCAGCAGCAGCTCGGCGCGCGTTGCGCGCTTCGGCGGCGCCACGTTCTCGCGCCGCACCAGCCACCACCACGTCACAGCCAACGAGAGCCCCAGCAGCACACCGGGAACAATTCCCGCCAGGAACAGCTTGCTGATGGACACGTTGGCGGCTACGCCAAAGATCACAAAGCCGATCGAGGGCGGTATCACTGGCGCGATGATCCCGGCGGAGGCAATCAAGCCCGCCGAACGCTCCTTGTTGTGCCCCGCAGCCACCATCATGGGCAGCAGCAGCGACGCCAAGGCCGCCGCGTCCGCCACGGCCGAGCCCGACACTGCCGCCAGGATCACGGCCGCCATGATGGCCACGTAGCCCAGGCCACCGGGGACATGGCCTACCACGGTGAGCGCCAGCTTCACGATGCGCTTGGACAGCCCGCCCACATTCATGATCTCGCCCGCCAGCATGAAGAACGGCACGGCCAGCAGCGGGAAGCTGTCCGCGCCGTTGATCACGTTCTGTGCCAGGATCTGCGCGTCGAACAGGTCCAGATGCCACATCAGCGCCACACCGCAGATCAGCAGCGCGTAAGCGATGGGGACACCGATCGCCATGGCAAGCAGCAGGGAGCCCAGGAAGATGGTGACGGTCATGGTGCGCGTTCCAGTGCAAAAGAGGGATCAGCGGCGTGTGCCCGCCGAGGGAGGGGTGGCTCTGGCGTCTTCCGTGCGGTGTTGCAGTGCCGCGAGTTCTTCACTTTCCTGCACCATGACCAGCTCATGCTCGCCCATTGGCACAAAGAGCGTGCGCAGCAGATCGCGGACCAGAATGGCAATGGCTGATGCGCCCATGAGCACACCGCTGGCGTAGAAGATGCCCACGGACGCCCCGGTCACCGGCGCTTCGGTGTCGGCATTGATCAGCATCTGGGCCCAGCTGCCTTTGAGCAGCAGCCAGGAGACATACAGCATCGAGATCTGTGCGAGAACCAGGCAGACCTTCTTGCCCACAGCGGGCAGGCGGGACACCAAGACATCGGTGCCCAGGTGCCCATGCTCTCGCAAAGCCACCACGGCCCCCATGAAGGTCAGCCACACAAACAGCCATCGCGACAGCTCTTCGGACACCGTGATGCCCGAGTTCACCGTGTAGCGCAGCACCACGTTGCCAAACACCAGCACCACCATGATGGCCAGACACAGGCCGGAAAGCATGTCGAGTGCGCGGGTGTATCGCCAGAGCCAGCGGTCGGCCAGTGCAAGCATGGTGTCTCCAGTCGTTATCAGTTGTGGATTTGATTTTGTACGAACTGGTTAGTATTTGATCTAGGTGCAAACCCTGCTCGCGAACAGCGGTAGGGCAGCACCGGGTGGCGCGGGGTGGGACCGCGACGGGTGGGTCAACCACGCCCGGCGAAGAGCGTCCTCCAGCTCATGGCCCTGAAGAACAGCGGGGTGCCATGCGCGAGGCGCGCCGGGGGGATTCGATTCAGGGCCGCAGAAAGCGCACGATCATTTCAATGATCGATTCACGGCGCTGCGCCGTGGCGGCAGGTGTATCCAACGAGCGCTTGAAGATCGCGCCAAAGGTGTGGCGGTTGGCCACGTTGAAAAAGCACAGCGCCGAGATCGACATGTGCAGATCGACAGGGTCCACATCCGGACGAAAAACCCCCGCTGCCACGCCGCGCTGGTACACATCGCGCACGGCATGGATGACTGGGATGTTTAGTTCCTGGATGGTGGTGGACTGGGTGATGTACTCGCCCCGATGCATATTCTCGTTCATCACCAGGCGGATGAAGTCGGGATTGGCGAGCTGGTAGTCCACCGTGAAACCGACCAGGGTGCGCAGGGCCTGCTCGGGCGCCAGGTCTTCGAGGTGCAGCTCGGACTCAATGCGCCGGATGCGGCGGTAGGCGTCTTCCAGCACCGCCACATACAGACCTTCCTTGCTACCAAAGTAGTAGTAGATCATGCGCTTGCTGGTGCTGGTCAGTGCCGCGATCTCGTCGATGCGGGCCCCGGCCAGGCCCTTGTCGGCAAACTCTGCCGTGGCCACCTGCAGGATGTTGGCCATGGTGCGGTCTGGGTCGTTCACGCGCACCCGGTCGGCGCCCGGCGTGGCAGCGGCCTCGCGCGCGGCGCGCTGGCGGGTCGCCCTGGCACCAGCGGTGGGGGGTGGGTTTTGAACCATTTCGTTCATACGCCCGGGAGCATACGGCAAGCAGAAGACCGGACTGCACAAAGACCCGCGGCACTCTGCGGGAGGACGGGCTTGCCGGAGCCTTTCAGCAGCCGAGCGACGGGGTCAGGCGGGCTTGGTGTCCGCGAAACTCGGGCGCTGCATCAGCTTGTCGAGCAGCTTGCCCAGGTTGGGGTACTCGCTGCGCCAGGCGATCTCGGGAAAGCGGAACTCCAGCCAACCCAGAGCGCAACCCACGGCGATGTCCGACAGGCTCAGGTGGATGCCGCTGCAATAGGGCTTGTCGCCCAGGCCCTGGCTCATGGACTTGAGGCCATCGTTCACCTTGAGCAGTTGACGGTCGATCCAGGCCTGGCTGCGTTCGCTGTCCTTGCGGTGAACCCAGGTGGCTTCCAGGCGGGCCAGGATGCCGGCATCCATCACGCCGTCGGCCAGGGCCTCCCAGGTTTTGACTTCAGCGCGCTCGCGGCCCTGGGAAGGGATGAGCTTGCCCACGGGCGACAGGGTGTCGAGATATTCGACGATGACGCGCGAATCAAACACGGCCTCGCCGCCTTCCATCACCAGACAGGGCACCTTGCCCAGGGGGTTAGATGCGGAGATATGGGTGTCGTCTGCCCAGACGTTTTCTTGCACGAACTGGTAGTCGAGCTTTTTCTCAGCCATCACGATACGTACCTTGCGCACGTAGGGGCTGGCGGTGGCTCCGATCAATTTCATGGTGTGTCTTCCAGTGCGCGGGGAATGCTGAACAATTCGGGTTTGATTCTATCGACAGCGACCCGGCATGAGGCCGACTGATGCGCCGCCCCCACAAACCCCGCCGACCCGCCCCGCCTACAATCGTGCGCCATGAGCCTGTCCACCATCACCGCCCTGTCGCCGCTTGACGGCCGTTACGCCCCCAAACTTGCCGCCCTTCGCCCGATCATGAGCGAGCACGGCTACATGCACCGCCGCGTGCAAGTGGAAGTGGCGTGGTTCATTGCCTTGTCGGATGCAGGGTTTGCAGAGTTCAAGCCCCTCACCACCGGAGCGCGCGCTTACTTGCTGGGCCTGGTCAAGAACTTCTCCGAGGCCGATGCTGCAGCCATCAAGGAGATCGAGAAGACCACCAACCACGACGTGAAGGCGGTCGAATACTGGATCAAGAGCAAGTTCGAGGCACGCCCCGAGCTGGAAAAAGCCTCCGAGTTCGTGCACTTTGCCTGCACCAGCGAAGACATCAACAACACCAGCCACGCCCTGCAGCTGCGCTCGGGTCGCGACCAGGTGGTGCTGCCAGGGCTGGACCGCATCGTGCTCAAGCTGCGCGAAATGGCACACGCCTTTGCCGAAGTGCCCATGCTCAGCCGCACCCACGGCCAGACGGCAAGCCCCACCACCGTGGGCAAGGAAATGGCCAACGTGGTGATGCGCCTGCAAACCGCCTGCGACCGCATCGCCAGCGTCAAAATCATGGGCAAGATGAACGGTGCAGTGGGCAACTACAACGCCCACCTGTCTGCCTGGCCCGACTTTGACTGGGAAGCCTTCAGCAAGAAGGTCATCGAGACACCCGAGCCTCTGGGCCTGGGCCTGACTTTCCAGCCGTACAGCATCCAGATCGAGCCCCATGACTACATGGCCGAGCTGTTCGATGCCGTCGCCCGTGCCAACACCATCCTGATCGACCTCTCGCGCGACATCTGGGGTTACGTGAGCCTGGGCTACTTCAAGCAGCGCCTCAAGGCGGGCGAAATCGGCTCGTCCACCATGCCGCACAAAGTCAACCCCATCGACTTCGAGAACGCCGAAGGCAACCTGGGCCTGGCCAACGCGCTGCTCAAGCACCTGTCCGAAAAGCTGCCCATCAGCCGCTGGCAGCGTGACCTGACCGACAGCACCGTGCTGCGCAACATGGGCGTGGCCCTGGGCTACGCCACGCTGGCCTATGCCTCATTGCTCACGGGCCTGAACAAGCTCGAAATCAACGAAGAAGCCCTGGCCGAAGACCTGGGCGCGTCCTGGGAAGTGCTGGCTGAACCCATCCAGACGGTGATGCGCCGCTTTGGAGTGCAGGGCGCCTACGAAAAGCTCAAGGAAGTGACCCGGGGCAAGACCGTGACAGCCGAAGCGCTGCACGGGTTGATCCAGTCGCTGGAGATTCCTCAGGCCGAAAAGGACCGACTGCTGGCGATGACGCCCGGCAGCTATGTGGGCAAGGCGGCCGAGCTGGCGCGTCGCGTATAAAAATGATAGCTGCCTGCGCTGATAGCACGCGCTTTTGAAACCTCTAGAGCTGCCAAAGCAAGTAAATACTTGCGCTGGCAGCTCTTGTTTTTGATACACCCCATGGCCATCAAATCCACCATTTTCAAGGCGAACCTGCAAATCGCCGACATCGACCACGGCTACTACGCCGACCATGCGCTCACCCTGGCACGCCACCCCAGCGAAACCGACGAGCGCATGATGGTGCGGCTGGCAGCCCTGGCCATTCAGGCGCACCAGCTCAATGACCTGTGCAATGGCGACGCCACACTCGCGTTCGGCTCAGGGCTGTCGGACCCGGATGACCCAGATGCATCGCTGACGGACTTTACCGGCCGCAAACGCGTGTGGATCGAAGTAGGACAGCCGGAAGACAAGCCCCTGACGAAAGCCTGCAGCAAGGCTGACTCGGTGATCGTGTACTGCTTCAACCACGCGGCCGAGATCTGGTGGAAGGGAATTGAAACCAAGCTTTCGCGGCTGGACAAGCTGCAGGTCTGGCGCATTCCGACCGAGGCGTCGCAAGCGCTGGCGCAGCTGGCCGAGCGCAGCATGCAGCTGCAGGCCACAGTGCAGGAAGGATCCATCACCCTCAGCAGCACACAAGGCAGCGTGCATGTGGAGCCTGTACGCTGGAAGTGAGGGCGTTTTTGGGCAAAGTTCCTGGTAGCGATAGAGGAATATGCCTTACTAGCTATCAAATATATAGCAAACCACCCAATACCGTCAGTCGCGCGGCATGAACGCTCCGCAATTCCAGCACTGTTCAAAACCGCCTTCTACCCACTCGCCACAGAGACAGGCCCAGTGGCGCTGCGGCAGGTTGTGTAACTCTTGCAGCAAGGCTTGTGCACGCGCAGCGTGCTCTTCGTGGTCCAGCCAGATCTCGGGCAGGCACTGATCGGGTGGCAGGTGTCCGGCGGCAGCGCCCAGGTACTGGCGCTGCACAGAGGCCGTCATGCCCGCTTCGCACAGCAGATCCGCCCACAGGGTGGCGATGGCGATGTTCGGAGCTTGGGTCAGGCGCAGCATGGCGCCACCTTAGCGGTTTGCCGGGCGGGCGTACAGCCCATCGCCCATCAACCTACCCCGCCGTTGGCGCCCCTGGCGCGGTCACGCCCTCTGCGGCGCGCTCGGCATATCGGTTGAAACGCCAGGCCGAGTGCTCCAGCGTGATACGGCGCCACACCCCCCGCTTTTCCGCCGGAGTGTACGAGGGCCAGAATTGCACCTCGTCGAAAGTGCGCCCGCAGCCCTTGCACAGGTCATCGCCTTGGCTGGTGGAGCAAATGGCGATGCAAGGTGTGTCGGGCGTCGTGTCGTACCAGGCCTGCCATGCCGCCATGGCTGCGGAAGGCAGGCTGTCCTCGTCGATCTCTGTGGTGTGCCCGTAGACCATCAGCGCATAGACCTCCCCCAGGGCCTGGACCTCAGGCGCCAGACCCAACCCATCGGGTGATGCGGGCGCACGGTGCCGCCAGTGATTGATGGCAGCTTCGATGTCGGTGATGTGGATGGCAGCCATGAAAGGGGGGCAAGGGACGCGCAAGCGCAGGGGCACAAGAGGGGCTGGATGATAGCGGCCCGCCACAAGGGATGCTGGCAGTGGTGGTATCCGCCGTATTTCCCCGAGCGAGGTAGCACGCCCAGCCCCACCCCGGCGTGTACGCAGTAACCACAACACCCCGGCCCTTGCGCTGCCTCGCCGGTAATGTTCCAATCGCGGTCTCGAAGGGGAGTAGCTCCCGCCTTGCCAGCCAGCCCACCGCCATCCGGACTTGAGCGGCACAAGGCATCGGATTTGTCGTCAATACGAAGCTTTGCTTCCGGCAATCCGGGTTCACGCATAACCAGCTTGTGTAGAACTGAGCAAGACCTTTGATGGGCCCACCGTGGGCTGATCAAGGCCGTTCCTTCGCTTGCCATGTCTCCCCTGTCTGGGGCAAGCCTTCCTTGACCAGGTCACCGTAAGCCCCCTATCCCTGCGGGGGACTCGGCGCTACAGTGGCGCCAGGATCCTCGTTTCGCGCCACTGACATTGAGGAATTTATGGACTTTTTGGCTTCGCCCGAATTCTGGCTCGCACTCGGCCAGATCATCATCATCGACATCCTGCTGGGGGGTGACAACGCCGTGGTCATTGCCCTGGCCTGCCGCAAACTGCCCCCTGCACAACGCACCAAAGGCATCATCTGGGGCACTGCGGGCGCCATCGTGCTGCGCGTGATCCTGATCGCCTTTGCGATGACCTTGCTGGCGTTGCCCTTCCTCAAGTTCGTGGGTGCGCTGCTTCTGGTGTGGATCGGTGTGAAGCTGCTGGCTCCCGATGAAGAGGGCCATGGCGACGTGCAAGGCAGCGACAAGCTGCTGGCTGCCATCAAGACCATCATTGTGGCCGACCTGGTCATGAGCGTGGACAACGTGATCGCTATTGCCGGTGCGGCCCAGAACGCAGGCGACCATTCGTTCCTGCTGGTGGTGCTGGGTCTGCTGATCTCTATCCCGATCATCGTCTGGGGGAGTCAGCTGGTCATCAAGCTCATGGAGCGGTTTCCCCTCATCATCACGCTGGGTGGCATGCTGCTGGGCTGGATTGCCGGCGGCATGCTGGTCACCGACCCAGCCCTCGCCAACCCTGACAAGTGGCAGTGGATGCTCAAGATGCCCGTCGATAGCGTGAGCGGCGAAGTCACCGATGTCGTGAAGTACGGGGCCAGTGTGGCCGGTGCGCTGCTGGTTTTGCTGGCTGGCAAGATCATCCTGGCTCGCCGTGCCAGTGCCGGCTCGGCACCGGCTGGGCACTGACCGCTTCACGCGGATTGCATTGCATCTGAGGCGGCGCAGGGGGCCATACCGCTCCCCTGTGGTCAGCATCACACCTGGAGGTGGGTATGGACAGAGTCATCGTGTATGTGGACGACGCAGCGTACGCACAGCAAGTGCTGGCACCCCTGTGTGGGCGCCCAGCCAGCGCACACACCCATTGGGTGCTGGTAGCGTGTGCGCCACGCATGACCCACCGTGTCAGCAAATGGGTGAGCCACAGCACCCGCGAGAACTGGCGTACCAAGTGGGCGGACAAGCTGTTCGCACAAATTGTTCCGACACTTCATACCCCCTCGGGGGCTGTAACCACCGTGGTGGCCAAGGGCCCGTTGGCCGAGCTCACGGCTCAACTTCAGGCAGATGCCGGCGGTATGGTGACCGCACCCGTGGTGGACGCGCGCCGACCCAAGTCCGAGCCTGTGCAGCCCACTGGCCGCGTGGACGGGCGCTGGTCGTCACTGTCGGGCACGCTAGGCAGCGTGCTCACCGGCTTTGGTGTGTTGTGGGTGCTGGCGCTCGAATAGGCCGGTAGGTGTGTGTGGCCAGGCAAGCCACATCCAATGATTGCAGCACAGCAGGCCAGTGCTATTCTCCGGCCATGCGACTTCTTCTGAAATGGCTGCTCAGCGCTGCATCGCTGCTGTTTGTGGCTTACATCTACAGCGGTGTGGAGGTGAAAAGCTTCACCTCGGCGCTGATCGCGGCCTTCGTGATCGGCCTGTTCAATGTGGTGTTGCGACCGGTGCTGGTCGTACTCACCTTACCCGTCACCATCGTTACGGTCGGGCTGTTTCTCTTCGTCATCAACGCACTCATGTTCTGGGCAGCGGCCAGCGTGCTGGACGGCTTCCACGTCGCCGGTTTTGGGGCTGCGCTGCTGGGTTCGCTGATCTACTCGGTGCTGGGCCTGGTCATCGAATCAGCGCTCGGCGGCTTGTTCGCGAAGAAGTGACTCCATCGCACGCAGACGCGTGTCGATGATGGAGGCCTCAATATGATCCACCGCCGCACCGCCTCGGCGAGCCATATCCTGGCCGGCCTTGAACCGGTCTACAGCGGCGGCATAGTCATAGCGTGCAGCCTGCGCTTCTGCCTCGGCACGAATCGCCCTGAGCGCCTGGCCTTGTGCTTGCCAGGTGGACGCCAGTAGTTGCCATACAGTCGCATCCTTGGGGTGGGTTGCCACCCAGGTTTGCAAGGCTTGCGTGGCGTCAGAAGGTCGGTTGGCGCGCAGCAGGGCTTGGGTACGCAACACAAGTTCTGGCCTGCGTGCGTTGTTGCCATCTGGAATGGACGGCAGGGCCGCAGATGCATCGCCAGCTGCCAATTCGGTCTCTGCCACCAACAGGCGTGCCAGGCGATGCGCAGCGGCGTCCTGTCGCACCAAGTCGTCCAGTTGGCGCGCGATCAGACGCGCATTTGCCGCATCACGCAACTGGCTGCTTGCCAACGCCGCCGCATACAGCGCGCCGGCCCGTCGCGGCAGTGGCTGCGACTGAAACCCAGAGCCCTTGGGCTCCGCGATCCACTGGCGCAAGGTATCCACTCCGGGGTTAGACAGCACACGCGCCCGCGCAGCCACCATGGCATGTTCGCTGGAAGCCAGCATTGCGGCGCCCGGTGCAGATGTTGCACCCGGAGGGATGCGCGACTGCATGTCTGCCATACGCTCCGTGGTCAGCGGGTGGCTGCGCAAGTAAGGCCACGACCCATTGTCATTGAGTCGATTGGCTTGCTGCAGTTTTTCAAACATGCTCACAAACCCTTGGGGCGCAAAACCCGCGGGGGCCATCAGCCCGTAGCCAATGCGGTCCGCCTCACGCTCCATGTCCCGCGAGAAATTGAGCTGATTCTGAATGGCCAAGGCTTGGCCTCCCACGACCAGGGCCTGCGTGGCGCCTGGGTTTTTGCTGGCTGCCAGAGCGCCTAACACCATCGCCCCCAGCAGTAACGGCGTCTGCTTGCTCTGCTGCGTGATCAGCCGCGAGATGTGACGTTGGGTCACATGACTCAGTTCGTGCGCCAGCACGGAGGCCAGTTCATCACGTGTCGCCACCACACCGATTAGTCCCAGATGCACCCCTAGGTACCCACCGGGCAGGGCAAAAGCATTCACCGTGCGATCGCGTCCCAGCAGGATCTCCCAAGCAAAGCGTTCGTCCAGTTCGGCACTGAGTTCTCCCCGAGCCTTGGCTGCTGCCAAGAGCGGTTGCCATATCCCCTTCACATAGTCGATCACGACTGGGTCATCAACGTAGTCTGGGTCGCGGTACAACTCGCGGATGATGCGATCGCCCAAGCGGCGCTCGGCGCTAGTGGTGAGGTCGCTGGTGTCGCCGAGGGTGGGGAGGATAGTTTGGGCTGCAGCCGGCAATGCAACAGCCATACCAATGGCTATCAATAATGCAGCTATCCAAGCAATCCCGTTATGGCCTTGGCAAATATTTTGCACGATATGCTGATGCAGGCGTGGGTCTTCGATCGAAGGCTTTGCAGGGGGGCATTTGCGGATCCACATGCACGTATGATGCCCTGCCCCCCAAATGTTTCCCACCTATTCACTTGGTTACGACCCCATGTCCGCACTCACCCACTTTGATGCCCAAGGCCAAGCCCACATGGTTGACGTGGCTGCCAAAGCGGCTACACATCGCATCGCCATCGCCAGCGGCCGCATCGAAATGCAACCCGCCACGCTGGCAATCATCGAAGCTGGCAACGCCAAAAAGGGTGACGTGCTCGGCATTGCCCGCATCGCTGGCATCATGGCCGCCAAGAAAACCAGCGACCTGATCCCGCTGTGCCACCCGCTGGCGTTAACCCGAGTTGCTATTGAGTTCGAAGCATCCAGCGTCCACAAATTGGGTACTACAGGTATATCTTGTACCGCAGCCGTGGAAACTGTCGGGCCCACAGGCGTGGAGATGGAAGCGCTTATCGCTGTGCAGGTCGCTCTGCTTACCATCTACGACATGTGCAAGGCGGTAGATCGGAGCATGTCCATCCATGATGTGCATGTTGTGGAGAAACATGGAGGCAAGTCGGGGAGTTTTGTGGCCAAGGCAGCGGAAGGCTGAGATAGTCAGGACACAAATCGGCCGCCAGCTCCCCTGGCGGCCACGCATCGCCCCTCGTACCGAGGACACCTACCACTGGATGACTGCCGAGCGGCCCCGATAGCTTGTTCCGTCGTTTCCAGTGGTGCCTATTTTTCTATCGGCCACGTCACCTGCGCCATGGCAGGGTAGACGGCGGCTTGCTCCTGCCATTGATGCTGAAGGTTGCGAACGATTCGCGCGTCCAAACGATTCATCCGAGTTATCACCACGATCCAGTACTCGGCACGCTCCGGCTGGCCGGCCAGCGCATACATGGTGGCCAGTTTGTACTTGGCCATCAGGCTGGGCAGCAGCATGGCCGTCCGGCGCGCACGATCCAGGTCCTGCTCCGTATGGGAACGCGCAGGATCGACGCGTACGAGCCAAACCATGTCTTGCAGCTGCGTGAGCGCCACCACCTCGGGTGCTGTCTGCGGCGCCGGTCGGGCCAGCCGCTGGTGCTCAAAGCGCAAGGAGAAGAAATCATCTTCGACGCGCAGGTAGTCATAGGTGGTAATGGTCAGGGCTCCAGCCGAGAGCGCCAACGCGATCACGGCGGGCCAACCGCGGGTGGTCCACAGCGGACGGAAGGCCAGCCTCACATTCAGTGCTCCCAGCATCAGGCCCAGTGGCAACAGGAAGTAGGCGTAGTGCAGCGGAAACTCCAGCAGCGCGTGCACCACCAAGGCGGCAACAAAAAGCAACATCCATAGCTGCTCCATTCTTTCGACACGGCGCGTTGCGCTAACCGCCCACAGCACTAGCAGCGTACAGATGGTCAATCCGAGTGGCAGACCCAGTTCAACCAACAGGTCGAACACCAGGTTATGGGTATGGCGCAGCGTGCCGCCGGTTACCATTTGATAAGGGTCGGGTGTAAACTGCGCTAGGCTGGCCTGCATCCACCCATAACCCCACCAAGGCTGGCGTAGCACGGCTTCCCAAGCCTTGGCCCAGTACTCGAGCCGTAAATGCAGCGTCGAGGCGCCTCGCAGTTCCTGCAACTCGTTGGCCCGCCCCAACCACAGGTTGACATGCGGCAGTGCCACCACGCAAAGTGCGAAAATCACGGCCCAGGCGAAGGCAGCTACCAGCAAGCGGCGCGGGATGGCCAGCCGCTGCCGCCACACCAGCAGCGCGCCCAAAACCACCAGTACGATAGCCCAACCTGTACGCGAATCTGTCAGCGCCAGCCCCACCGCCAGCAGTACAGCCCAGCCCCAGGCCACCCAACCCGGCAGGCGCCCGCGGCCATTAAGCCAGGCGCAGGCCAGCACTCCCAAGCACAGCAGGCTGGATAGCTGGTTGGGCTGACCCAGATTGGCATGAAAGCGGGAGGGCGGCGGCGGAATGAATAGCCAGAAAAACTGCCCTGGATCGAGGCGCAACCACTGCTGCACCTGAATCAGCTGCGAGCCCGATGCTCCAACCAGCACTGCGATGAACAGGAAATCGGCGCATTGCCCCGGCTGCCATCGCTCCCACGCAGTGCCCACAAGCAGCGCCAGCATCAAACCCAAAAGGTACAGGGAACTAATCCACGCGACACCGAAAGACTCCACCAAGCCGACGGCGTACTGCATCCACACAATGGCAACGCTGCCTAACGCCAGTATCGGCAGCGTGTGCCACGTCATGCGAGTCAGCTGCCGACTGCGCCAAAACACCGCGGCCCCCACACACCAAAGCACAAGCGCGGCCCAGGCATCGGAGTAAAAATCCACCCAGGGCTCGTGGTGGTTGGGCAGCAGCCAACTCAGCGCAAACACGAAGGCGGCCAGCACTGTCCAGCGGGCGGGGCGAGGTGACGAATCGGAGGTCATTGGCACGGTGCGTAGAGCAATCAAACGAAAAGGGGGCCGAAGCCCCCTTTTGCGAATCATAAGTTATACCGATTCGAGACCGCTATCAGCGGCAAGAACCTGGCGAGTACTTGAGTGCAGCACCATTGCCCTTGCAAACCCATTCGTACACTTGGGTGCCCTGGCCGCCAGTGGTGGCAGTACCCAAAGCGTAAGCTGCACCTGCACTGTCCTTCTTTGGTGTCAGCGTAATGTAATCGCTAGCAGCGACAAAAGCAGTGGCTTGACCCAGATTGCTGGCATGCGGCACAACAGTGATTGTTCCAGTCACTGCATCGGCTGCAATCGATGCCACCATCTTGGTGGGGTTGGTCGCATCGCAACCGAAGGCATTGGTACCCGACAACGTCGACGTGGGGTTCATGCTCTGGATGGTTTCGCTGATGGTAGTGCGGCACTGAGAAGCAGCAAGAACCACTTCAGACATGCGCGCCTTGACCGTGTAGTCCTTGTAGGCAGGCAACGCGACAGCAGCCAAGATGCCGATGATCGCAACCACGATCATCAATTCGATCAGGGTGAAACCCTTTTGAATAGAACGCTTCATGAAAAACTCCTAGGAAAAGTTGCAAATGCACAATGACTATGCAATTGCTGTGCCTGCTTATTGAAACGGAGGACGACTACACCCAGTCGACATAAATCCAAATAGCAAGTAGGCCCCCCGCCAGCAAACTGACAAGCCTTCAGGAGTCGCCCAATATTTAGTGAACGCCCCGAAAAGACCTCAATCAAGTATGAGTTGACGAATTTACTTAACGCTGCCGTCCATCGACATTGCCTTTTACTCGAAGATCGGTCTCAATTACTCTTGAAATTACATTTTTGTCACCCAGTATTGTCATGCCCAGGGGCACTTTCGCTAGACATCCATCGTCTGCCCCGCACTCAACCAACGAATGTCATGCGAGCTGTAAAGTGTGTTTGCTGTGCAGTCGAGCCGTTTGATCTCGTCCATGATGAGTGAGGTCTCGGACGGCTTGGTGTGTGTGATGTAGATGGGGTAACGGTCAGCTACGGGGATGTGTTCCAGCTCCTGCGCCAAGGCCTCCGGAGAGAGATGCAAGCTACGGCGCGCTAGGTCACGCTCACGATTACTGAAAGCCGTCTCGATCACCAAGCAAGCCACCGCCAATGTGTTGACGCGATTCCAGAACGACGGATTGCGCTCGGTATCCCCGCTAAACACCCACCAGCCGGTATCGCCTTGCACGGCAAAGCCTACAGCTGGGACAGTATGGTGTGCTGGTAGCACTTCGACCTGAACACCTGCGATGCTCAGTAAATCACCAGATGCAAAAGCTCGATACTGCAGAAACGGGGATGCGGTAGACGGTATGGCGCTGAAATCTGGCCAGATAACGTTGTTGAATACATGCGCCTGAAGCGCCCCAATGGTGGCAGCCAACGCGTGTACCTGCACCGGGCCAGTGCGCAGCGATGACACGGCGTCGAGCATCAGGGGCAGCGAGGCGATGTGATCCAGGTGAGAATGGGTCAGCAGCACATGGTCAATCTTGGCCATCTCTTCCAGCGTGAGGTCGCCCACACCAGTTCCCGCATCGAGCAAGATGCTGTCACCGATCAAGAACGATGTCGTGCGACAGTCCTTGGCGATAGCGCCGGAGCACCCCAGCACACGAACCTTCATGTCAAGCCTTCTACTTGGTGTCGAAATTGGTGGCGCTATCCCAATCCGGGTTGAAAGGCAAATTACGCAGGCCTTCGACCCGTGCCGCGTACAACTCGTACAGGATGCTGTGGGGTCTAAGACCTCGCAACTGCCCCATCAGTTTGTCGCATTGTGCCCATTCTTGTGCTGCGTAGGCACGCAGAAAACCCTCCCACACAGCCAGTTCTTCAGCGAGATCGGTGGATAGCTGCCCCCTGGGTGCAAGGGGCTGGTAAATCGGCACGGCCTGCGCCTTGCCTTTGACGCGCACGCGGTCCATGGCCTGCCATACAAACTGAGGGGCGAGCTGCATGGCAGATTCGCTCACCACGATCGAAGTACCGTAGTGCTTGGACAGTCCCTCCAGGCGGGAGCCAAGGTTGACCGCATCGCCGATGACCGTATAGCTGCGCCGGATGTCAGAGCCCATGTCACCCACGCACATGACCCCGGTGTTGAGCCCAATGCCCACCCCGATCTCGGGCAAACCGCGCTGGCGATGATTGGCGTTGATTTGCCCAATGGCCTGCGACATCTCCAGGGCCGCAGTCACTGCCAGTTGGGCATGATCCGGCGTGGCCACTGGAGCCCCCCAAAAAGCCATGACACAGTCGCCCATGTATTTGTCGATGGTGCCGCGGTGGCTGCGGATGATATGGGTGAGCTTGCTAAATACTTCATTCAACAACCCTTGCAGCTGCAAAGGCTCCATCCGCTCGGACATGGCGGTAAAGCCGCGCATGTCGCAGAACATCACCGTCAGCTCCCGGTTGGTGGCCTGCATGCTGTAGTGCTCCGGCTGCTTGACCATTTCGGCCACCAGCTCTGGAGGCACATAGGCGCTGAACAGGGCTGCGAGTTCGCGCTTGGAGCGGCTCTCCACAAAGTAGCCATACGCCATGTTGAGGGCAAAGGCCAGCATAGCCATCACCACCGCAGTGGCGAGCGGCAACGCCAGCCCCTGCGCGATGTACATCCACAGATTGAGTCCTACCAGCGCACAAAGCACACCACCACTGAGCAAGACCGCAGACGACGCTGACAAGAGCGGCAAGGCGACTGCCAATAGCAAACCCGCGCACAGCAGCTGCAGCACGTCAAACCCAGCGGCATAGTCAGGCCGAACGATGCTCTTGCCATCCAGGAATGCCGACAACACGTTGGCATGGGTCTCCACGCCTGGGTACGTCCTGCCCACCGGCGTCACACGCAAATCCAGCAAACCAGGTGCTGTCGAACCTACCAGCACCAATTGGTCCTTGAGTTGACCAGCCGGCAGCAAGCCATCCAGAACGTCCGACGCCGAGATGTACCGAAAGGAACCACCCTTGGCATCGCCCGGCCCACGGTAGGGAATGAGCGTGGCCAACTGCTGGTCCACGGGGAGCGCCAGCGTGCGACCATCTTGGCGCAGCACGATGCTTTGGAGCACATCATGCGTCCCGGACGGCTTGGAATTCACAAAGCCCGGGTGAATCTCTGGCAGACCGATGGCGGTGCGGAACATGGCCAATGCCAGCGATTCGTAATACTGCCCCTGGTACTCTGCCAACAGGGGAAGGGAACGAACAACTCCGTCCTCGTCCGTGATCGAGTTGAAGAAGCCTGCAGCAGGTGCCGCCTGGGTCAGGGACTCAATGTTGCTGCTGTACCCACGCCACGTAGTCGCCCCCAGAGGCAAGCCCCGCAAGCGCTCCACGGGCAGGGCGGGTTCTGGCAACATGCCTTTCGTGATGCCGTCGCGGTCTTCGCCCGAAAGGTAGTAACCCAGCACCACTGGCTGCCCGTGCAGAGACTGCGCAAAAAGAGCGTCATGGTCCAGTGAGGGCGCCAGACGTTCCAGTTGCTCTTGGAAGGCCGGCTGGCTGCGTAAAGGGCCCTGCGCCAGTTGTTGCAGCGTAGAGAGGCCCGAACTTTCATCGGCCTCGGCAAACAGAACGTCAAACCCCACCACGGCCACTTGTTGGCGCTCAAACAGCTCATGCACCAACGCAGCCATCTTGTCCCTGCGCCAGGGCCATTGCCCCACACGCCCCAGGCTCTTCTCGTCGATATCGACGATGACGATCCGCTCGTCCAGCGTTCGTGGCATGGTCACCCGCAAGCGGGTGTCGTAGATGATGTTGTCCAGTCGCTCCAACACCTGCAGGTGGAGCACATCGGCCACGTGCAGCAACGCAAAAACCAGCGGTATCAGCGTGACTGCGATGCGTTGCCAGCGTCGGAGGAACAGCTGCGACAAGGACTGCAACATAGGTCCACGCGCAGGAATAGGAGTGTCCAGTCAGCAAGGGCCCGCAGCGATGATGCGAGCCTTTTGCAGAGTGTCAGCTTTGCTCGAACTGCATCTCGGTGCCCGCCAGCTCCAGGCGATCCCCGTGCTTCAGGGGAACCGGCGATGCACCAATGGCAGCGCCGTTGAGCAGCGGCATGTCCGGTCCTTCGACATGGGCCAAGACAAAACCCTGGTGCCGCTTGGTGATGGAAGCCACAGCCACACCCGGCTTTCCAATCGTGGTGACCACCTTCTGCAGCGACACTTCACGCCCCGCAGCAGCACCGGACATGACCCGAATCACGGCCGAAATCGGGGCTGGCGCGGGCGCGGCCGGAGCGGGCCTAGCAGCGGCGACCGCAGGCGGCACCATTCCGGGCTTGAAGATCATGGTCTTCTCAAAGTTCTGACCTTCGGCGTCCTGGAGGAACCGAATCTTGTACTTGCCCACTTCCACTGTATCGCCATTGCGCAACTCCTGGCGCTTGACGGCCTTGGCGTTCACATAAGTGCCGTTGGTGCTGCCCAGGTCTTCAATCTCCACATCCTGTCCCACCATGTGGAGCACGGCATGCTCACCGCTCACCGCAAGGTTGTCGATCACGATGTCGTTGTAGGGGCGCCGGCCCAGCGTGGTCCGCTCCTTGGTCAGCTGCACTTCCTTGATGACAACGCCGTCGATTGAAACGATCATTCTCGGCATGATCCACTCCTGATGTGATGAATTGTTGTAGTTCGGGCCGTTCAAGAGGCCCCTAGCAATCGGGACATGAGGCCACGCTTCTTGCCCCCAGCGGCAGCCTGCACCAGCAGCACGCTCACGTTATCACGACCGCCGTTGGCGTTGGCGGTGTCAACGAGCAGTGTCGCTTTTTCCTCCAAAGGCATGGGCGCCCGCACGAGCTCCGCCAGATCCGAATCGGACACCATGTCGGTGAGCCCATCGGAACAGAGTAAAAACAGATCATTCGGCGCCACCTGAAACTCGTTGACTTCCATCAGCACATTGGGCTCCACACCCAAGGCCCGAGTCACCAGATTGCGATTGGAAGACAAGGCCGCCTGCTGCGCCGTCAGCAGCCCCGCATCGACCTGTTCCTGCAACCAGGAATGGTCGCGCGTGATTTGCTGCAAAGCACCATCACGCAGACGGTAACAGCGCGAATCGCCAATATGCCCCAGGATCAGGCGGCTGCCGTGGAACACGGCAACCACCAACGTCGTACCCATGCCCGCGTACTGCGGATTGGAGAGAGATGCCCCCAGAATGGCGTGATTGGCGTTTTCCACGCAGATTTCCAGCGCCCGGCGCACGTCCGTGGACTGGGGACTCGCGCCGGCTTGGGCCAACCAGCGGGCCATTTCGGTACGGATGAAGGTGGTTGCCATGCCACTGGCCACTTCGCCCGCGTTGTAGCCGCCCATGCCATCGGCCAATATCGCGACCTGCGCATCGCGGTCAACGGCTACCGCGTCTTCGTTGTTGGAACGCACGCGGCCCTTGTCGGTCCGCGCAGTGAATTCGTAGGTCATGGATGTGGGGGCGTGCGTCATGGGGCGCCCGAAATCGGCGGGGCTGCCGCACCCCGCACAGCGGGGGGCTCCATCACGGTTTCCTGAAAATCCGCCATTTCTTGCCCTGTTGCATCGCGGTCCGCATCATAGACGACTGGTTCAGGGCTGAATCGGGCATCGCCGGCCATGGCCTGCCGCAGATCCGCCGCGAACTGCCGCCCGGTCTGATAACGCGTCTCTGGCCGCTTTTGCAACGACAGCGCCACCACCCTGGCCACTGCGGCTGAGAGTTCGGGGCGCAGCTGGCGCACATCGGGCGCCTCCACGCTCGCGATCTTGTGCATCAGCTCGGTCATGGACGCGCCCCGCAGCGGCAGCGTGCCTGTCAACAACTGGAAGAGGGTGATGCCCAGCGAATAAAGGTCGGAGCGCCCATCTACTTTCTTTCCCGCCAGTTGCTCCGGAGACATGAAGCTGGGTGTTCCCAGAACCAGCCCCGTACGGGTCTTGCTCGAATCCGTGATGCGGGCAATACCGAAGTCCGTCACTTTGACCGCGTCTGTCCCGCTGTCAAACATGATGTTGGCGGGCTTGATATCGCGGTGCACCACATTGTGGGCATGGGCATAGTCCAGCGCATCGGCCACCCTGGCTGCAATGGAGAGCACGGTGGGGACCGGCAGCAGCCGGTCCTGGCCACAGACATGGGTCAGGTCCTGACCCTTGAGGAACTCCATGGCGATATAGGCCAAGTCATGCTCCTCACCAGCATCAAAAATGGTGACGATGTTCGGATGCTGTAATCGGCCTGCAGTTTCGGCCTCTCGGAAAAACCGTGCGCGCGCATCGATCAGGGCGTCACCTTCGAACTCCTGCCCCAAGGCCAGAGTCTTGATGGCTACGACGCGGCCGATCTTCGGGTCGCGCCCCAGATACACCACTCCCATGGCGCCTTTGCCAATTTCGCGATCAATCTGGTAGCGCCCCAACATGGGCACGCCGACACTCGCATCGCCTGGCAGGCGGGGTGCTGCAGCGCCGGCACCCGGCAAAGAGTCTGTGGCGCCCTGCGGAGCTTGCGCGCCACCTTGTGCCTGAGCCTTGGCACGCTTGTAGCGGCTGCGGGCGTCCTTGTAGTGCCGGTCATGGCGCAGGATATGTTCGTAGACCGTCTGCGCCTTGCCGAAGTAGCGCTTGCGCTCGAAATCCTCCGCCAGATGGTAGAGATTGTCCAGAAGCGCGTCGCTGGCAGGTACCTTGCGCAGGCGCTCAAAGGCCATATCCAGTTGTCCCTGGCCCTGCAGGGCCAAGCCCATCATGCGGTCCGCCTCGGCGGCTTCTGCGGAACGTCCGGAGGCGTCACTCAGCCGGCCACGGTGCAAAAGCACCACCACGGTAGTACCAGCCAATACAGCTAGCACTGGCAGCAACAACGGAACCCACAACCCCCCATAGCGCAAAAGGGTCCATTGGGCGATGACAACAGTGAGCACGAGCGCCGCACCGACCCCCATCCCGACGGGGCGCGCCAAACGCGGCGCCAACAGCACCAGATACACCCCTCCCAGCGCCAACACCAGCCAAGCGACCGGACTAGCCCAGCCTGGCTCTAGCACGCCCAGCCCGAGGCGAATGGATGACAAGGTTTGCGCCAACACCTCCACCGGATAGGCAGCATGCTCCCCCAGCTGCGCCGCTGGGGCGCCCATCTTCTCCGTCATTTCGCCCACCAACACGATCTTGCCCTGCAAGCTACCAGCGGCGACGGTTCCATCGAGCACGCTGGCAGCCGACAGAATAGGGAAGGTGCCCGCTCCATCGCCAGCCACTTGCCAGCGGGGACGCAACACGGCGCCTGCATTGGTGGCAACGTTCAGCCCTCCGAGCCGCAGCCCCGCAGGAGCATCGACCACGCGGATATCACCCAACCCCAGATGCAGGCTGTGTTGCGCCGCCAGCAACGCCAAGGACGGCACCCCCACGCTGTCGTAGCGAAGAAGCAGTGGAACCTGGCGTACACGCCCATCCGGGTCAGCCTCTGCATACAAGTGCCCCACCCCAGCCGCCACCGCGCCCAACGACGGGATGGGGTGCTGCGCCGACTGCATCGGGGTTGCAGCAGCACCCGGGTCGGGCAACGTGCTGCGACGCACGTACGACGGCAGGGGCGCAGCAGCCCCGCCACTTTCATAACGCGAAGCCAGGAGCACGTTGCCCGCCCGCTGTATGGAGGCTGCCAGACGCGCATCGCCGTCGAGTACAGCTTCTGCCTCACCCACCACACGGCCGAGCTCGGCCGTCAGTGCGGTTCCCTCAGGCGCAGCGGCAAGGGTTTCGCGGATTTTTCTCAGGTAACCCAAGCCCCTGTCGTTCTGGGGCTGTGTGAGTGGGGGGGTGTAAACAACGGTTTGGGCACCAGCCGCTGACAGGCCATCAACCAGGCGCGCGTGGATGTCACGCGACCAGGGCCACGGCCCCAGAGCGGCCAAGCTGGCATCATCGATGGCGACAATCACCACGTCGGCCAACGGGGCAGGGGACGAGGTGCGGATGGCGGCGTCGTAGAGCTTGTGTTCGAGCGACAACGATGCGCCCGTGACCGCGCACAGGCCCGCTACGGCCAGTGCCACCAATCCGCCCCAAAAGCCATCGGTACGCCATCCATCCATCCGCCGCGCCGAGGTTTTTCGTCCCACTTGCTGTTATTCCACTCAGTATTGGGTGGATTTGAAGCAATAACTGCGCCCATGCAGTCCAAGGGCCTCAGGACCGTTGTTAAGAGGAGATTCGGAGCGAATGGGCAGCGGGGGTGGCGTTGCGTGTCGTTCTTGTCACGCAACCCCGGGATGGGACGCCAGCGCCATGCCATTTTTGTCACTCGCTGGCCTTGAAGAGGGGTTGCACCTCCGTGCAAGCCCCTTGGGCTGCAACCCTCAGGTCGCGGATGCGCTGTTGGATCCCTTGCGCCAGAACTTGCCCACGCCCACCACCAGCGCGGCGCCCAGTGCGGCTGCTACATAGTGCAGCGCAGGGTGCGCCACTGCGTAGTCATGCAAGATGGCATCGCTGGCGATGGTTTCTCCACCCACCCAGCCGATCAGCGCGGCGCCGAGCACCACGATGACAGGGAAACGCTCCATGAGCTTGATCATGAGGGTGCTGCCGAAAATCACCAGCGGGATACTGATGGCCAAGCCCAACACCAGCAGCACCACGTTGCCCTGGGCCGCAGCCGCCACAGCGATCACGTTGTCCAGGCTCATCACCAAGTCGGCGATGAGGATGGTGCGGACGGCGGCCATCAGGCTGCCATAGGTTTTGGACTCGCCCTCGTCCTCCTCGTCGTCGCTGAGCAGCTGAAAGCCGATCCACAGCAGCAGACAACCGCCCACGATCTGCAGGAACGACAGCTCTAGCAGCTTGGCAGCCACAACGGTCAGCAAAATCCGCAAGACCACGGCAGCGCCAGAGCCCCAGAACACGGCTTTCTTTTGCTGATGGGGGGGAAGGGACCGGGCTGCCAGCGCGATGACCACCGCGTTATCGCCCGAAAGAATGATGTTGATCCAGACGATCTTCACCAGGCCGATCCAAAAATCGGCGCTTTGCAGAAACTCCATGACTGACTCCACTGTTATGAATGCAAGAAGCGCCCGGAACCTGGGTTCCGAGCGCTTCTCTTTTTGTAGGAGCCACCAGTCTAGCGGTCTGTGCCGCGCACCGCGTCCGTAATTGTGCTTACTGACGGGACAGCGACAGCCCGCTTACTTCAGCTGGGCCTTGAGCAGCTTGCCCAGTTCCGAAGGGTTGCGGGTGATGATGAAACCCGACTCTTCCATGATGGCCAGCTTGGCATCGGCCGTATCGGCGCCGCCAGAGATCAGCGCGCCAGCGTGGCCCATGCGCTTGCCGGGAGGGGCGGTCACGCCAGCGATGAAGCCCACGATAGGCTTCTTCATGTTGGCCTTGCACCACTGGGCGGCTTCGGCTTCGTCCGGACCGCCGATTTCGCCAATCATGATCACGGCGTCGGTATCGGGATCGTCGTTGAAAGCCTTCATCACGTCGATGTGCTTGAGGCCGTTGATGGGGTCGCCACCAATGCCCACGGCGCTCGATTGACCCAGACCGACTTCGGTCAGCATGGCCACGGCTTCGTACGTCAGGGTGCCCGAGCGGGACACCACGCCGATACGGCCCTTACGGTGGATGTGACCGGGCATGATGCCGATCTTGATTTCGTCAGGCGTGATCAGGCCAGGGCAGTTGGGGCCCAGCAGCAGCGTCTTCTTGCCACCAGCGGCTTCCTTGGCCTTCATCTTGTTGCGCACCATCAGCATATCCTTGACCGGAATGCCTTCGGTGATGCAGATGGCCATGTCCAGGTCGGCTTCGACAGCTTCCCAGATCGCGTCCGCAGCGCCTGCGGGCGGCACATAGATCACCGACACGGTGGCACCGGTCTGCTGGGCGGCTTCCTTGACGGAGGCGTAGATCGGGATGTTGAAGATCGACTCGCCTGCCTTCTTGGGGTTCACGCCCGCCACGAAGCAGTTCTTGCCGTTCGCGTATTCCTGGCACTTTTCGGTGTGGAACTGGCCAGTCTTGCCCGTGATGCCCTGGGTGATGACCTTGGTGTCTTTGTTGATGTAGATCGACATGTGTGTTCTCCGGGCTTACTTGACGGCAGCAACGATCTTGGTCGCAGCTTCGGCCATGGTGTCTGCGGCAATGATGGGCAGGCCAGACTCGGCCAGCATCTTCTTGCCGAGCTCTTCGTTCGTGCCCTTCATGCGCACGACCAGCGGCACGTTCAGGTTCACGGCCTTGCAAGCTGTGATCACGCCGGTGGCGATGGTGTCGCACTTCATGATGCCACCGAAAATGTTGACCAGAATGCCTTCGACCTTGGGGTTCTTCAGCATGATCTTGAAGGCTTCAGTCACCTTCTCGGGGGTGGCACCGCCGCCCACGTCCAGGAAGTTGGCCGGCTCGCCGCCGAACAGCTTGATGGTGTCCATGGTGGCCATGGCCAGGCCAGCGCCGTTCACCAGGCAGCCGATGTTCCCGTCGAGGCTGATGTAGGCCAGGTCGAACTTGGAGGCTTCCACTTCGGCTGGATCCTCTTCGTCCAGGTCACGGAAGGCCACGATTTCGGGGTGGCGGAACAGCGCGTTGGCGTCAAAGTTGAACTTCGCGTCCAGGGCCATCAGGTTGCCCTTGGAGTCGCAGTTCAGTGGGTTGATTTCCACCAGCGACGCGTCGGTGTCCATGTAGCACTTGTAGATCTTGGCGAAGATGTCTACGGCTTGGTCGATGGAAGCGCCGGTCAGGCCGATGGCGGCTGCCACCTTGCGGCTCTGCGCTTCGGTGATGCCGGTCAGTGGGTCGATCATCTCGGTGACGATCTTCTCCGGTGTGGAGTGGGCCACTTCCTCGATGTCCATGCCGCCTTCGCTCGAAGCGATCAGGGCGACCTTCTGCGTGGCGCGGTCGGTGACCAGCGAGACGTACAGCTCATTCTTGATGTCGGCGCCGTCTTCGATGTACAGGCGGCGGACCTTCTGGCCCTCAGCGCCGGTCTGGTGGGTGACCAGCTGCATGCCCAGGATGTCGCTGGCGCGTGCTTTCACGTCGTCGATGGTCTTGGCAACCTTCACGCCGCCGCCCTTGCCACGGCCACCGGCGTGGATCTGGGCCTTGACCACCCACACGGGGCCGCCGAGCTTCTGGGCTGCTTCCACGGCTTCTTGCACCGTGAATGCGGGAATGCCACGCGGAACGGGCACACCAAAATTGCGCAAGATTTCCTTGCCTTGGTATTCGTGAATCTTCATGAGGTCTCTCTCAGGGAAGGGTGGTAGTTACCCGTTTACCATGAACAGATGTCTGGCCGCGGGCTTGGGACATGGCAACCCGCGACTGTATCATGCTGCAACGCACCATCCTTGTGCCTGACTTACACCCTGGGTGGGCCTGGCGGCCTTCCCGCCCCCACTTGTATCCGGCAGACGCTGCCACCTTTTTGCAGGAGCACCCCCATGTCCAAAGTCTTTATTGATGGCGAAGCCGGTACCACGGGCCTGCAGATCCGCGAGCGCCTGCAGGCCATGCCGCAGATCGAACTGGTCAGCATCGCGCCTGAGCTGCGCAAGGACCCGGCCGCCAAGCGCGACCTGATCGCGGGGGTGGATCTGGTGGTGCTGTGCCTGCACGACGACGCTGCGCGCGACACCGTGGCGATGGTGGACGAGATCGAGCGCAGCTCGGGCCGCAAGGTCAAGGTGATCGATGCCAGCACGGCGCACCGCACTGCCAATGGTTGGGTGTACGGGTTTCCGGAACTCGCGGCAGCACAGACACAAGCGGTGCGCGACGCCACCCGCGTCTCCAATCCCGGCTGCTACGCCACGGGCGCGATTGCCATGCTGCGCCCGCTGGTCGATGCAGGCCTGATCCCGGCGGACTACCCTTTGAGCCTGCCTTCGGTCTCGGGCTACTCCGGCGGCGGCCGCACCATGATCGAAGCCTACGAGGCGGGCACCGCAGCGCCGTATGAGGCCTATGCGCTGGGCCTGTCGCACAAGCACATCCCCGAAATCTTGCGCTACACCGGGCTCACACGCCGCCCGGTGTTCATACCTGCGGTGGGCAACTTCCGCCAAGGCATGCTGGTGCAGTTGCCGCTGCACCTGGACCTGCTGCCCGGAGCCCCCAAGGCCAGCGACCTGCACGACGTGCTGGCCGGCCACTACAGCCGCACCAACACGCCAGAACAATGGGTCAGCGTGCTGCCCCCCACAGACGATTTGAAGCTGGCCGCCGACACGCTGACCGACACCAACAAGCTGGAGCTGCGCGTGTTTGCCAACGAGCAATACCGGCAGGCCGTGGTCATCGCGCGCCTGGACAACCTGGGCAAAGGCGCCAGTGGCGCTGCAGTGCAGAACCTGCAATTGATGCTGGGCGTGTAAACACCTCAGAGCGCGTCAGGAAGCGGGGTCGATGCCCCGCCTGTTGGCGTTGCGGTCAGCCCTCGTCAGACGCATCGACGCCCAGCACAGCGCGCCGCGCCACATCGCCTGAGAACCCCCGCACCAGCAAAAACCGCATGTGCTTGGCGCGGGTTTGGGGGTCTGCGGCGGGCTCGCCAAACTTGCGGCGCCACACCTCGCGGGCACGCTCCAGTTCGCTGCCCTGCAGCTGGGCCACTGCTTGCTGCACAGCCTCTGCCCCCAGCCCCTTGGACTGCAGCTCCTGCCGGATGCGCGATGCGCCCAGGCGCCCTGCCCGCCGGTGCAACACCGACTCCACCACGCGCGCCTCGCTGATGAAGTCCTTGGCCTGCAGGTCGTCCAGCACAGCCTCCAGGTCTTCGCCCTCCTGCACATGGGGCGCGAGCTTGCGCTGCAGCTCGGCGCGCGAATGCTCCCGCTGGCTCAGCAGCCGCAGCGCACGGCCCTTGAGCGAGAGCGCAGTGAATCCCATGACCGATCCAAAGCTATAGTTTTAATAGCTGCAGGCACATATGAAATGTGCACCTGCAGGCTATTTAGCTTCAAAAACCGGGAATCACTCGTCTGCAGCCGCTGCTGGGGCCTGCAGTGCGCCAGGCAGCAGCGCAATGCCCAGGCCTTCACGCACCTTGTTCTCGATCTCGCGGGCCAGGTCAGGGTTCTCGCGCAAGAACTCACGCGCGTTGTCACGGCCCTGGCCGATCTTTTCGCCGTTGTAGGCGTACCAGGCACCGCTCTTTTCCACGATCTTGGCCGTCACGCCCATGTCGATGATCTCGCCCTCGCGGCTGATGCCCTCGCCGAACAGGATGTCGAACTCGGCCGTCTTGAAGGGCGGGCTCACCTTGTTCTTGACCACCTTGACCTTGGTCTCGTTGCCGATAGCTTCGTCGCCCTTCTTGATCGTGCCGGTGCGACGGATGTCGAGGCGCACCGACGCGTAGAACTTGAGCGCATTGCCGCCGGTCGTCGTTTCGGGCGAGCCGAACATCACGCCGATCTTCATGCGGATCTGGTTGATGAAGATGACCATGCAGTTGGTCTTCTTGATCGTGGCGGTGAGCTTGCGCAGCGCCTGGCTCATCAGGCGGGCTTGCAGGCCGGGCAGGGCGTCGCCCATCTCGCCTTCGATTTCGGCCTTGGGCGTGAGCGCAGCCACCGAGTCCACCACGATCAGGTCCACGGCGCCGGAGCGCACCAGGCTGTCCACGATTTCCAGCGCCTGCTCGCCGGTGTCGGGCTGGCTGATCAGCAGGTCGGACAGCTGCACACCCAGCTTCTGGGCGTACTGCACATCCAGGGCGTGCTCTGCGTCGACAAACGCGCAGGTGCCGCCTTGCTTTTGCATCTCGGCAATCACCTGCAGCGTGAGCGTGGTCTTGCCCGACGATTCCGGGCCATAGATTTCGACCACACGGCCACGGGGCAGGCCGCCAACGCCCAGCGCGATATCGAGGCCCAGCGAGCCGGTGGAGACGACCTGGATGTCCTCGATCACCTCGCCTTCACCGAGGCGCATGATCGTGCCCTTGCCGAATTGCTTCTCGATCTGGGCGAGCGCGGCGGCCAGGGCCTTGGCCTTTTCCGTGTTCACGGGCAATGCGGGGTTAGTGCCTTTGACTGCGACGTCCATGAGAAACTCCTTGAAAAACAACAGGTTGGATGCTTGCACCGCTCTGCGGTTAATCACAGGCTGGATGCTTGAACAGTAGTTTATGCGAGCAATGAAATCCAGATAAAGCGATTTTTAGTCAGTTTGCCTGACAATATCGCATGGCCGATTTTTCTCCAGCCGCCCCCCTTGCCACGCCCGCCCCGGGGCCTGACGATCGCTGGCGCCAGACCCACCTGGGCCGCCTGATGGGCAGCGCCCTGCGCCGCTTCGACGCGCGGGTGCTGCAGCTCATGGCGCGCAATGTAGAGGTGCCGCTGGCGCTGTCCAACCTGGCAGCACGCGACCAGGTGACGGCTGCACACGTGCACATCACCCGGCACCTGGCCTTGCAGGGCGACCGGCTGACCGACCTGGCCCAGCGCGCGGGCATGACCAAGCAGGCGATGGCCAACCTGGTGGACCAGTGCGAGGCCTGGGGGCTGGTCACGCGCGAGGCCGACCCGCTGGATGCGCGGGCGCGCCGCGTGTGCTTCACGCCCACCGGCCTGGCGTGGCTGCAGGCGTTCCGGGATGCGGTGGCGCAGGCCGAGGCGGAGTTCCGCGCCGAGGTGGGCCATGACGTGGCCACCGTGGTGGCCATTGGGCTGGAGGCCTATGCGGGCGGCGATACGGGTGCCTGAACCCCCATCGGCTCGGCACACGCCAGCAGCCATTCCCTGAAGCACTGCAGCGCGTGCAGCTGCGTGCGGCCTTCGGGGTAGCAGAACCAGTAGCCCACATCACTCCGGTAACCGCCGCGCAGGTCGGCATCGGGCAGGGGCTCGCGCACCAGGCCTGCCGTGATTTCATCCTGCACCAGGCAACGCGGCACCAGCGCCAGTCCCATGCCCGCCATCACGGCGCGGATCATGGTCTGGAACTGGTCGAACTGCGGCCCGGCCAGCGGGTCGATGAGGCCCTCCACCCCGTGCGTCTCGCTCCAGCGCAACCACGCCTCGGGCACGGTCACGTGGCGCAGCAGCGCGTAGCGGGCCACATCGCGCGGGGTGTGGATGGGCCAGTCGGCCACCTTGGTGCGGGGGGCGATCAGCGCCACCTCGTTGCCCGTGATGTGGTGGGCGTGCGCGCCGGGCCAGTGGCCGTCGCCGAACAGGATGGCGCAGTCCAGCTCGGGGCGGGTGAAGTCGTAGCTGTGCACATAGGGCACAAAGTGCAGCGTGATTTGCGGGTGCTGTTGCTGGAACTGCGGCAGGCGTGGGATGAGCCATTTGGCCGCAAACGTGGGCAGGCTGGACAGGTGCAGCGCCCCCCCACCGTCATCGCTGGTGATCAGCTCCAGCGTGGCGGCCTCCAGCTGCGCCAGCACGCCACGCACCGCCTTTTCGTAGCGCTCGCCGGCGGGGGTGAGCGCCAGGCGCTTGCGGCTGCGTTCGAACAGCGGCACGCCCACCCAGGTCTCCAGTTCCTTGACCTGTTTGCTGACCGCGCTTTGGGTGAGGTGCAGGGCCTCGGCCGCGCGGGACACCCCGCCGAACCGCGTCACCGTGGAAAAAGCCCGCAGCAGGTGAACGGGTGGCGAGAGGCGGCGAAGAGATGACATAGTAAGTAATCAAATCATTCCAAATAAGAATGTTATCAGGCATATCCATTGCTTGGTAGAGCGCATTGAATCCTTTAACCTCAATGCAACCCATAGGAGAAACGCCCATGCAACGCCGTCACCTGCTCTCAGCACTGGCCGCCGTATCTTTCGCTCCCGGAATGTCTTTGGCGCAAGAGGGCAAGCCCCTGCGCATCATCGTTCCGTTCCCGCCCGGGGGCGCCACGGACATCACGGCCCGCAGTCTGCAAGAGTCGCTGGCGCGCATCCTCAAGCAGCCCGTGGTGCTGGAAAACCGGGGCGGCGCAGGCGGCTCCATCGGCATGGCCGAAGTCGCCCGCGCGCCGGCAGACGGCCTCACCCTGGGCGTGGCCACGCTGTCCACCCATGGCGTGAACCCCGCCGTGTACACCAAGTTGCCCTACCACCCGACCAAGGACTTCATCGGCGTGACCGAGATCGTCAAGGCCCCGGGCGTCATCGTGATCAACCCGGCCGTGGTGCCCGTCAAGGACTTTGCGGAGCTGGTGAAGTACCTCAAGGCCAACCCCGGCAAGGTGTCCTACGCCACCCCCGGCAACGGCACCATCGGCCACATGTGGGGCGAGCTGTTCAAGAGCAGCACCGGCACCTCCATGGTGCACATCCCCTACCGTGGTGCAGGCCCGGCCATCAACGACGTGCTGGCGGGCCAGGTGGCGGTGTACTTTGACCAGGTGGCTTCGTCGCTCCCGCACGTCAAATCGGGCAAGCTCAAGGCGCTGGCGGTGTCGTGGCCCGAGCGGCTGGATGTGTTGCCCGATGTGCCCACCTACGCCGAACTGGGCTACAAGCAGGCCAACGAGCCTTCATGGTTTGGCCTGGTGGCCCCTGCGGGCACGCCCGCGGCGGCGGCAGACCGCATCCAGCAAGCCGTCGCCCAGGCCCTGAAGGAGCCCGCTGTGCGCGAGCGACTGGCGGGACAGGGCCTCTACCCCTCGGGCACCACACCCAAGGAGTTCACGGCCCAGATCGCCAGCGAGATCGACAAGATGAAGCGCGTGGCGGCCTACGCCAAGGTGGTGCTCGACTGACCTGATTCCCCCGGGCCCTGGGCCCGGGGACGGCCACAGCTGGGATGGTGAGACAACGCAGGCAAGCCTGCTTCCCGGACCTGCTCAAGGTCTCAGGGATAACCATAGTCACATCCCGGTCTGGGCGGCTAGGCCAGCCGCCCTCCTTTGCGCACACTCTGCCTATGCATGCAGCCTTGAAACTGATCCACCACCGCTTCCAGCAGGCCCAGCCCGGCGTCACCGGCTCGCCGGGGCTTGCCACCCAACCCGCCACCGTCACTGGGGTGCCCGGCAGCACACCGCTGGTGCTCGACTCCCCCCACAGCGGCACCCGGTACCCCGACGACTTTGGTTCCGCCCTCGACCTGGCCACGCTGCGCCGGGCCGAAGACACGCACGTCGAAAAGATCTACGCCTTTGCCCCCGCGCTCGGCGTGGCCTGGGTCGAGGCCCACTTCCCCCGCATCTACCTGGACGCCAACCGCGATACGACCGAGCTGGACACCAGCCTGCTCGATGGCGACTGGCCCGACCCCATCTCCACCGACCCCAAGGTGCTCAGCAAGGTGCGCCTGGGCAAGGGGCTGATCTGGAAGTTCACCGACCAGGGCGAACCCATCTACCAGCGCCAGCTCACCGTGGCCGAGGTGCGTGCGCGCATCGACCGCTGCTGGCGCCCGTACCACGCCGCCGTGGCCCAGGCCATTGACGCCGCCCATGCGCGCCACGGCTACAGCATCCACCTCAACTGCCACTCCATGCCCGCCGTGGCCGGGCGCTTTGCCACCGAGTTTCCGGGGCTGGAACATGCCGACTTTGTGGTGGGCGACCGCGATGGCACCACCGCCAGCCCGGCGTTGTCGGCACTGATCTGCGAGCACCTGCGCGCATGCGGCTACAGCGTCGAATACAACCACCCCTACAAGGGCGTGGAGCTGGTGCGCCGCTACGGCAACCCCGCGCAGCACCGCCACAGCATCCAGGTCGAGATCAACCGCAAGCTCTACATGGACGAGCAGACGCTCGCCCAGATGCCCGAGGGCATGGCGCGGCTGCAGGCGGACCTCAAGACCCTGGTGCAGAGGCTGCTGGCACACGATCCGCGCTGAGCACCCGACGCAGGCCCGGCGGGCTCAGGCCACCAGCGTGGAGACCCCTTCGTAGAGCAGGCCCATGCTCTCTGCCGTGGCGATGTTGCTGTGGGCCAGGCCCGCGCGCGAACCATCGAGTGCGACCACCGACATGGCCTGAAAGCCCGCGTCCTGGCCGTTGTGCAGCAACCAGCCCGTGCCGTGCGCCGCATGCACCAGCCAACCCAGGCCATAGCGGCCTGCGGGGGCGTGCCCCAGGTCCTGAAGACCCTTCACGTAGCTGCGCGGCAAGGGGGTGGCTTCGCCGCGCAATGCCCGCAGATGCCACTGCAGCCACCGTGCGTCCTTCTCCACCGTCAGGCTCACGGCGCCTGCCGGGTCCAAGACCTCCAGCCACACACGTTCCGGCGCCTCGGCCAGCGGCAGGGGCTGCAGCCGCCCGTCCAGGATTTCATGCCCGGCGGGCTGCTGGCTCCCGGCACGCATCGGCTCTCCCACAAAGAGCGAAAGACCCAGGGGCTGGGCCACGCGCTGGCGCAGCAAATCCTCCCACCCGAGACCCGTGGCCGCGCGCAGCATGCGGGCCGCCAGCGCATAGCCTGCGTTGGAGTAGGCAAAGCCCGGGTCTGCGCCCGTGCCGCGAACGGGCGGCTGGCGCAGCAGCCACTGCAGGAAGAACGCCTCCGCCTCCGCAGGTTGCTGCCAGCGCGCCAGCACCTCAGGGCCCACTGCATTCACGAACAGGTCCACGTCTTCGATGGCTGAAAAACCCATCACCCCGGCGCGATGGTCCAGCAGGTCGCGCAGCGTGATCTGCTGGTAGGCGGGCAAGGCGCTCTGCGCCAGCTCGGGCAACGTCTGGGCCAGCGTGCTGTCCCAGCGCAGCAGGCCCTGGTCAACCACGCTCGCGGCCGCGCAGGCCGTCATGGCCTTGGTGTTGGAGCCGATGGCCATCAGGTCGCCCGTGGCCAGGGGCGCATTGCCACCCAGGCGGCGCAGCCCCGCGACGGCTGTGAGGACCTGGTGCGGGTCCGCCCACCCGGCTGCGGCTCCCACCACGCCCTGCTTCACCAGCCCTTGGGCCAGAGTCTGCACCCGCTTGTGGGCTTCGCGGGGGCCGTCGTCGTCGCCCCCACCGCAGGCGGTGAGCACAATGCCCAGCGTGGACAGACCTGCGGCGGCCAGCCAGTGGCGGCGCGAGAGGAGGAGGGCGCTGCGCGCCGTGGAAGGGGTAACAAGGTGGGTAGGGTTCATGGCATCTCGTGAAGTGAAGAAGATGCCGGGATTGTTGAAACGCCAACCTTGGGCGAACCCAAAGATCTGTGTGGGGAATGACGGCTGCGGGCTACGGGTTGTCAGCCCGCCACCGGCCAGCGCAGCGTGAAGCCCACGCCCCGCCCGTGCAGCCCCGGCCCCAGGCGGACCTGCCCGCCCAGGTGGCCGATGGCCTGCTGCGCAATGGTGAGCCCCAGGCCCGATCCGCTGCTGCGCGCGCGTGGCGAGCGCCAGAAACGCTCGAACACCCGGTCCCGCTCACCGGCCGCTATGCCCGGGCCGTCGTCGGCAATCCAGACCACCACGTCGCCGCCCTCCTGCCGCACCCGCAACTGCACCTCGCGCCCCGCGCCCGGGCCGCAGCCGTGCTTGAGCGCGTTGTCCAGCACATTGCCCAGGGCGGACCAGAGCAGCTGTCGGTCCAACGGCAGCTCCAGAGTGTCCGGGCCGTCCAGAGACAGCTCCACGCCCAGACCCTCGGCCCAGCCCGCGCGCTCGGCCAGGCAGTCCTGCAGCAGCGCCATCAGGTCCTGGGGCGCGGCGGGGTGCAGCGCGGGGGCTTCTTCCAGGGCTGCCAGCATGAGCAGCTGTTCGCTCAGGTGCGCGGCGCGCTGCACGGCGCGCGTCAGCGCCTCGCTGGCCTGCGCGCGTGCGGGGCCTTCGGGGGCTTGCGCCAGCACATGGGCCTGGGTGGCGATGACGGCCATGGGCGTGCGCAGCTCGTGGGCCGCGTCGTGCACCAGGGCCTTTTCGCGCGTCAGGTGGACGCGCAGGCGGGCCAGCAGCTGGTCGAACGACTGGGCCAGGCCGTGCAGCTCGCGCTGGGGCGGCAGGTGCTGCAGCGGCCGCAGGTCGTGGGCCGAGCGGGCGGCGATCTGGGCATCCAGCCGCGCCAGCGGGCGCAGCCCGGTGCGCACGGCCAGCCACAGCGGCAGGCCCACCAGCGGCAGCGCCAGCAGCACCGAGGCCGCCAGGTCTTCGCCCATGAAGCCCAGCAGCCGTGCATCGGCCAGGCGGGGCTCGGCCACCACCACGCGCCAGGGGCCCGTGCTTTCCCAGGCCACCCAATGGGGTGTGCCGGCCACGTCCATCGCGGCATGGCCCGCGTCGCCTGCCAGCACCACGGCGCGCACACCGGCCGTGCTGCTATGCAGAAGCTGGCCTGTGCGGTCCTGCAGCTGCAGCAGCACCGAGGTGCCCTGCAGCAAGTCCACATCGGCGCGCATGGCGTTGAGGGTGTGGGCCATGCCGTGCACCAGCGCGCGGGCCTCGGCGGGTTGCTCCAGCGTGGCCAGCGCCCCTGCCAGCCCCTGCGCGAGCTGGCGCACGCCGGGGTTGGTGTCCATGGCGCGGTAGTGGGTGATGGCCGCCTGGCCCAGCAGCACCAGCCACACCAGCGCCATGGCCGCGAGCAGTGCCAGCAGGGTGCGGCGCATGAGGCTCGGGCCCCACCAGCCGCGTGGGGGCGCGGGGGTTTCGGTCGGTGGTGTCATGGCTGCAGCCGGTAGCCCACGCCACGCACCGTGACCACGCGCTCTGCGCCGATCTTCTTGCGCAGGTTGGAGACATGCACCTCCAGTGTGGCGGCATCCAGCGCGTCGCCCAGGGGTTCGAGCCGCTGTGCAAGCACGTTCTTGGCCACCACCTTGCCGGGTTCGCGCGCTAGCTCCACCAGCAGCCGGAACTCGCGCGGTGACAGCGCCAGGGGCTCGTCGCCCACCCAGGCCTCGTGCCGCCGGGGCGCCACGCGCAGCGCGCCCAGCGTCCACTCCTCGCTGGCCTGGCGCGCACTGCGCCGCAACACGGCGTGCAAGCGCGACAGCAGCTCGGGCACATCGAAGGGCTTGAGCACGTAGTCGTCGGCACCGCCGTCCAGGCCGTCAAGCCGGTCCTGCAAGGCGGTGCGGGCTGTGATCACGATCACCGGCAGGCTGAGGCCCGCGCGGCGCCAGCGACGCAGCAACGCCATGCCCTGACCGTCGGGCAGGGTCAGGTCCAGCAGCACGGCGGCGACCTCGTTGGCGTCGGGCAGGGGCGGCGTGGCGGCCACGCTGCGCAGCCATTGCACCGTGAAGCCGCCCTGCTGCAGGGCTTGCAGCAGGGCCTGGCCCAGGTCCAGGTCGTCTTCGATGAGCAGGATGTGCATGGCCGCCATTTTCCGTGTCCCAAGCTTGCAGCCAGCCAAAGGCGCCAGACAGGGAGCTGGCGCCTAAAATCCTCGCACAGGCAGACAATGACGACACAGGCCCGCCCACGGGCCGCACCACCCAAGGAGACAGTCCGCATGCGCATCCTCATTGCCGAAGACGACCAGGTGCTGGCCGATGGCCTGCTGCGCACGCTGCGTGCCTCGGGCGCCGTGGTGGACCATGTCGCCAGCGGCAGCGAGGCCGACGCGGCGCTCATGACCAACAACGAGTTCGACCTGCTCATCCTGGACCTGGGCCTGCCCAAGATGCATGGGCTGGAGGTGCTGAAAAAGCTGCGCGGCCGGGGCTCCGCCCTTCCGGTGCTCATCCTCACCGCCGCAGACAGCGTGGAAGAACGCGTGAAGGGCCTGGACTTTGGCGCCGACGACTACATGGCCAAGCCCTTCAGCCTGCAAGAGCTCGAAGCCCGCGTGCGTGCCCTCACGCGCCGGGGCATGGGCGGCACCAGCAGCGCCATCAAGCACGGCCCGCTGGTGTACGACCAGGCCGGCCGCGTGGCCACCATCGACGGCAAGATGATCGAGCTGTCCGCCCGCGAGCTGGGCCTGCTGGAGGTGCTGCTGCAGCGCGCCGGCCGCCTGGTGAGCAAGGAGCAGCTGGTGGAGCGCCTGTGCGAGTGGGGCGAGGAGGTGAGCAACAACGCCATCGAGGTCTACATCCACCGCCTGCGCAAGAAGATCGAAGGCGGGCCCATCCGCATCGCTACCGTGCGCGGCCTGGGCTACTGCCTTGAGAAGATCCCCAATTAACTATCAAAACGATAGCGGCTTGTGCATATGAATCTGGCGCTATCGGGTGTTTTGGCTTCAAAAATGCCACGGCGGCCGCTGTGAAGATCTTCCAGCGCGAGCAGCGCTCCCTGTTCGGCGAAATCCTGGACTGGATGCTCACGCCGCTGCTGCTGCTGTGGCCTGTGAGCCTGGCGCTGACCTGGCTGGTGGCGCAGGGCCTGGCCAACAAGCCGTTTGACCGGGCGCTGGAATACAACGCCCACGCCCTCGCCCAGCTGGTGAGCGTGGTGGGCGACAAGGCCCAGTTCAACCTGCCCCAGCCCGCCAGCGAGATCCTGCGCGCTGACGACTCCGACATCGTGTACTACCAGGTCATCGGCCCGGGCGGCGAGTTCCTCTCGGGCGAGCGCGAACTGCCCGAGCCCCCCAGCGACGAGGTGCCCCTGTCGGGCGAGGTGCGGCTGCGCGATGCCGAGATGCGCGGCATCGACATCCGCGTGGCCTACATCTGGGTGCGCCTGCCGCTGAAAGACACGCCGGTGGCGCTGGTCCAGGTGGCCGAGACGCGCGAAAAACGCAGCGTGCTGGCCACCGAAATCATCAAGGGCGTGATGCTGCCGCAGTTCGTCATCCTGCCGCTGGCGGTGCTGCTGGTCTGGCTGGCGCTGGCGCGGGGCATCCAGCCGCTCAACCAGCTGGAGCAGCGCATCCGCGCGCGCAACCCCGACGACCTCTCGCCGCTGGACGACCGCACCGTGCCGCTCGAAGTGGCGCCACTGGTGTCGTCCGTCAACGACCTGCTCACGCGGCTGAACGATTCGCTGGCCACGCAAAAACGCTTTCTGGCCGATGCCGCGCACCAGCTCAAGACCCCGCTGGCGGGCCTGCGCATGCAGGCCGACCTGGCCCAGCGCGAAGGCACCAGCACCGAAGAGCTCAAGCGCTCGCTGCAGCAGATCGGGCGCTCCAGCATCCGCGCCACACACACCGTCAACCAGCTGCTGGCGCTGGCGCGGGCCGAGGGCAGCGGCGTGGGCATTGCCCGCCAGCCCTGCGACCTGGCGCGCCTGGTGATCGAGGTGGTGCGCGACTCGGTGCCCCGTGCGCTCGACAAGCACATCGACCTGGGCTACGACGGCGCCGAGCCTGGATCGCCGGGCGTGCTGATCGACGGCAACCCCACGCTGCTCAAGGAGCTGGTGCGCAACCTGGTGGACAACGCCATCAACTACACGCCCTCCACGCCCGACAAGCCCGGCGTGGTCACCGCCCGCGTGCTGGCCGACACCTTCGGCCATGTGCTGCTGCTGCAGGTCGAGGACTCCGGCCCCGGCGTGCCCGAGGCCGAGCGCGAGCTGGTGTTCCAGCCGTTCTACCGCGCCCTGGGCAGCGAGGCCGACGGCTCCGGCCTGGGCCTGCCCATCGTGCTGGAGATCGCCAGCAAGCACGATGCCGAGGTCACCCTTGAAGACGCACGGCCTGGCCAGACCCCGCCCGGCGCGCGCTTCAGCGTGCGGTTTGCGGCGCGGGACGTGGTGGCGGGCAGCTGACCCTGTGGCAGAAGACAAGGCCGTCGCGCTGCAGGGTTGATGCGCCGGCAACCCGCCGCAGCACGGGTCATCCGGCATCATGCGGCCTCGTAGCTTGGCCCGATCTTTTTGCACGGACGCAGCCCCCATGACCTCACCGCCCCGCCGCTTTGCCAACACGCACCCTGACGTGGTGATCGGCAACTTCCCCTGGTACGAAATGGTCTGGCGCTCGCTGCGCGGCNCAGCGAGCCTCCGGGCGGCTATGAGGCCTTTGCCCGGCAATGGACGCAGCCGGTGGACCCCGCGCGCATGGCACAGCGCCAGCAGGCCCCCGTGATCACCTGGCTGGGCCATGTCTCCATGCTGCTGCAGGTGGCGGGCCTCAACGTGCTGATCGACCCCACGCTGTGCGATTTTGCGGGCCCCCTGGGCCGCTTCGGTGCCCCGCGCCGTGTGCCTGCGCCCATGGCGCCCGAGGACCTGCCGCCCATCGATGTGGTGCTGATCTCGCACAACCACTACGACCACCTGTGCTACGGCACCTTGCGCCGCCTGCGCAACGCGGGCCAGTCGCCCCGCTTTGTGGTGCCGCTGGGGCTGGCCGACTGGTTCACACAGCGGGGCATGGGCTCCGTCACCGCGCTGAACTGGTGGGAGCACGCCGACATCGCCCCCGGCGTGCGCGTGGTGTTCACGCCGTCGCAGCATTGGAGCCGCCGCACCCCGTGGGATACGAATGCCTCGCTGTGGGGTGGGTACCTGCTGGAATGGGCGCGCCCGCAGGCGGCTGCGCCCTGGCGCTTTCTGTTCCCGGGCGACACGGGCTACAGCGAAGACTTCAAGGCCATCCGCCAGCGCCTGGGGCCGGTGGACTTTCTCGCATTGCCCATCGGCGCCTATCTGCCCCGCGACTTCATGAAGCCCATGCACGTGAACCCCGAGGACGCCGTGCAGCTCATGCTGGACGTGGAAGCCAGGCAGGCCATGGGTGTGCACTGGGGCACGTTCATGCTGACGCAGGAGGCCTTCGACCACCCGCCGCGCGACCTGGCCGCCGCGCTCGCGCAGCGTGGCCTGCCGCTGGACCGCGTCTGGCTCATGCGGCAGGGCGAGACGCGCGCCATACCGTTGCCATAGCGCTGCACCGGGGTTGGCGCAGCAACCGTGCTCACGCCACGCGCTGCACCGACATCAGGGCCATGTACAAAAAGCCCCGGCCCGTGGGCACGCGGTACACGCCCTGGGCGCCCAGCACCTGCGCGGCCACGCCCGACAGCTCCCAGCCATCGGTGGCATCGCCCTTCCACAGCGGCACCGTGAGGTGCAGGAAGCCTTGGGCTTCGCCCCACTCCCGCACCGCAGCGATGCGCGACACCACCGGGGCCTCGTTGTGGAAATTGGCCCAGGCCCACAGCCAGGTGCCGCTGGCCTCCGACACGGAGCCGATGAACTCGATGTCAGCCACCAGACGGGGCACACCGCCGTCTGAAAAGGTCAAGGTGCCTGCCGCCTGGTCGTAGTCCCAGCGTTCAAAGTGCGAAATGCCGTGGTCCTGCTCCAGCGCGCGCTGCTTGTCCCGCAGCGCATGGTGGCCCTGTGTCACCGCATCGATCCAGGCGGCTTCGGCATCACCGTCCAGGGCCTCCACGCTGCGTGCCATGGCGTCCTGGTAGCAGTGGTGGCACAGGATCTGGAGGTCCAGGCAGTCCGCGTTGTGTTCGTTCCACTCGCCGCCTGTCTTGAGCAGCTCGGTATGGCAGCTCGCACACCAGGCGTCCGGGTAAGGGGTCTCTGGCGACGGCGCATCGCAAAACCAGCGCTGCACCGGGTGGCGGCACAGGTGGCCGCACACGTAGGTGGGCGCGGCCTCTCCGTGCTCGCCGCACTGGATGGATGTCGGCTCTTCGTTCATGGTGAAGGTGCTCAGCCGCAGGTGCGCAGCGTCTTGCCCGCCATGGCCGTGCGCAGCACATCCAGCTGTGCCCGCAGCGCGTCGTTCACGGCGGACAGGCGCAGCGTGAAGCCGGGGGATTCGGCGCGCTCCTGGATCACGCGCGCCGTGCGCACGCCTTTGTTGCCAAGGTTGGCCAGCTCGCGCTCGGCCGCCTCTTTCGATGCAAAGCGGCCCAGCGACAAGCCCAGTTCAAGCGTGCCCCCGGCGCGGTCGTGGTCCACCTTGCGGGCGCGCAGCTCGGCACGTTTGCGGTCCAGTGTTTCCACGTCGTCAAAGCGCCCCATGTAGACCATCCAGCGGCCCGGCACGGGCGTGGGCTCCAGCGTCCAGCTGCCTGAGGGCAAGCCAGCAGCCGCCGTGCGCAGCACTTCGGCCTGACGGTCGTCGAACACGCCGGCCTGCAGGCACTCGGCAGATTCTGCGGGGGCCGGGGCAGCCGGTGTGGAGGCGGGGGTGGGGGAGTCGTTGGCGGCGGTGGCCTGGGAGGGGGAAGTGGGGGAGGGAGGCGCGGCAGAGGAGGTCTTGCTGGGGTTGACCTTCAGGATCTGCAGCGTCTCGGGCCGGATCTGCTGGTTCATGCGCTGGGGCTCGGACTGCTCTTGCGGCGCATAGCCAAACTGGCGCAGCAGCCCTTGAGACCACGCGTAGTAGCCCGCGTTGGCCAGCAGCAGCACGATCACGGCAAGACGGAGCATGGGGCGCGGCCTTTCAAGAACACTCGCATCGGAAGAGGAAGCTGTCTCACACCGGTGGCACTGCCGCCGGCCGGACGCTGATTTCAGAACTGGTGATGGCCTGCATGCCACCGGCTGTGTGCACCAGCAGCGCGCCATCATCGCCCACGCCATGCGCGGTGCCGGTGTGGCCGTCGCTCAGCGTCACCGCGCGGCCCTGCAGCACATCACGTGCCGCAAAGCGGGGCTGCATGGGCGCAAACCCATAGCCCGCAAACGACTGCAGCATGGCCACCAGCGGCGGCACGATGCGCAGCAGGGCGGTGGGTGCGTCCAGCCCCGGCTCAACCTCCTGAAGGCTGCCGGGGGGCATGCTCATGCCCTCGGGGCTGCGCGGCAGCACGTTGATGCCAATGCCCACCACCACATAGCGCGCGGTGCTGGTGCTGGCCTGCGAAGCCACAGCCTGGGGTGCCACAAAACTGGCCGTCTCCACCAGGATGCCACCCAGCTTGCGGTCGCCCGCCGCGCCGCCCAGCCACAGGTCGTTGGGCCACTTGAGCCCCACACGCGCAGGCTGCCCCGCCCCCAGCGCAGGCAGCACGGGCTGCAGGCTTTCGGCCACGCTCACCCCCACGGCGAGCGACAGGCCGGACCAGTCCTGGGGGGCCAGCGGCAGTCCCAAGGACATCATGAGAGAAGCCCCCACATCGCTTTGCCACACCCGCCCCAGCCGCCCGCGCCCGGCAGTCTGCTGCTCGGCCACCAGCAAGGTGGGCTCGCACTGGCCGTTGCGCGCACGACGCATCAATTCGGTGTTGGTGGAGTCGATGGTGGGCAGCACCTCGACGGTAAAGCCCGGTAACAGCGGTGACACCGCTTCCCAGACGGCCTCGGCAGGCCAGCGGATGGGGGCATTCATCGCCGGGCCTTTTTGGCGGCCTTGGCGGAAGGTTTGGACGGCGGCAGCGGCACGGGAGGTGCCCAGCCGCGCTTGGGCGCCAGCAGCGTGCCCCGGCAGTCGGGGCTGCCACACCAGCAGGGGTATTCGGCCTTGAGCTTCGGGGTGTAGCGCTCTTCAATGATCAGGCCGTAGTCGTAGTTGAGCTCTTCGCCCGCCTTGATGTTGCGCAGCGCGGTGATGAAAATGCGGCCGTCCCGCTCGTCGGCGTAGCAGTTGGGGTTGCAGCTGTGGTTGATCCAGCGCGACGAATTGCCACCGAACTTTGCGTCGATCACATGGTCTTCATCCACATGGAAGTAGAACGTGTGGTTGGGTTGCAGCGGGTCGTGCGGGTGCCGGTCCTGCGCCTCTTGCCAGCCGATCACTTCGCCCGTGTACTCCACAAGGACTTCGCCCTCTGCAATATCCTGCACGGCAAACACGCCCTTGCCATGTACGCCCGAGCGCCGGGTCTGGATGCGACGGCCCTGCGCGGGGGTCGGGGTTGCAGGCGGTGCGGTGCGGGGCATGGCAAAAACTCTGTTAACTTGAATATGCACACATGCGCGTGCGCGTGTACGCGTGAGGCAACGAATTGTAGAAGCGACCGGCCGGATGCCGGACAGCCAGACTGGCGAGAAACCAAAAAATGACCAAGACCCTGGTAATTGCAGAGAAACCCTCGGTGGCGCAAGACATCGTGCGCGCGCTGACCCCCGTGGCGGGCAAGTTCGAGAAGCACGAAGACCACTTCGAGAATGACCGCTATGTAGTCACCAGCGCCGTGGGCCACCTGGTGGAGATCCAGGCCCCCGAGCAGTTTGACGTGAAGCGCGGCAAGTGGAGCTTTGCGCACCTGCCTGTGATCCCGCCGTACTTTGACCTGAAGCCCGTGGACAAGACCAAGAGCCGCCTGAACGCGGTGGTCAAGCAGGCCAAGCGCAAGGACGTGACACAGCTCATCAACGCCTGCGACGCGGGCCGCGAGGGAGAGCTGATCTTCCGCCTGATCGAACAGTACGCCGGTGGCGCCAAGCCTCTGGGCAAACCGGTCAAGCGCCTGTGGCTGCAGTCCATGACGCCCCAGGCCATCCGCGACGGCTTTGATGCGCTGCGCACCGAGCAGCAGATGGCGGGCCTGGCCAGCGCGGCCCGCAGCCGCTCCGAGGCCGACTGGCTGGTGGGCATCAATGGCACGCGGGCCATGACGGCGTTCAACTCGCGCGATGGTGGGTTCTTCCTGACCACCGTGGGCCGGGTGCAGACGCCCACGCTGTCGCTGGTGGTGGAGCGCGAGGAAAAGATCCGCAAGTTCATCAGCCGCGACTATTGGGAAATCCACGCCACCTTTGGCGCGGAAGCCGGCGAGTACCCCGCCAAGTGGTTCGACCCCAAGTGGAAGAAGGGAGAGGATGTGGAAATGCGCGCGGACCGCGTCTGGTCCGCCGCCGAGGCACAGTCAATAGCCAACGCCGTGCGCGGCAAGCAGGCCACGGTCACCGAAGAGAGCAAGCCCACCACACAGGCATCGCCCCTGCTGTTCGACCTGACCAGCCTGCAGCGCGAGGCCAACGGCAAGTTCGGCTTCTCGGCCAAGACCACGCTGGCCCTGGCGCAAAGCCTGTATGAGCGCCACAAGGCCCTGACCTACCCACGTACCGACTCGCGCGCGCTGCCGGAAGACTATTTGCCGGTGGCCAAGCAGACCTTTGAAATGCTGGCCGACAGCGGCATGCGGCATCTGGCGCCGCACGCGCTCACGGCGCTGAACAACAACTACGTGCGCCCGTCCAAGCGCATCTTTGACAACAGCAAGGTCAGCGATCACTTCGCCATCATCCCCACCCTGCAGGCACCGAGCGGCCTGAGCGAAGCCGAGCAAAAGCTGTACGACCTGGTCGTGCGCCGCTTCATGGCGGTGTTCTTCCCCAGCGCTGAATACACGGTGACCACGCGCATCAGCACCGTGGCCCCGCACAGCTTCAAGACCGAAGGCAAGGTGCTGGTCAAGCCGGGTTGGCTGGCCATCTATGGCAAGGAAGCGGCCGACGAAGTGGAAGGTGGCAAGGACGGCGACAAGGGCCAGAACCTGGTGCCGGTGAAGCCCGGCGAGAGCGTCAACACCCTGGCCGCCGACCCCAAGGGCCTCAAGACCAAGCCCCCCGCCCGCTACTCTGAAGCCACGCTGCTGGGCGCCATGGAAAGCGCGGGCAAGCAGATCGACGACGACGAACTGCGCGAAGCCATGCAGGAAAAAGGCCTGGGCACCCCAGCCACACGCGCGGCCATCATCGAAGGCCTGCTGACCGAAAAGTACATGCTGCGCGAGGGCCGCGAAATCATCCCCACGGCCAAGGCCTTCCAGCTCATGACGCTGCTGCGCGGTCTGGAAGTGGAAGAACTCTGCCGTGCCGACCTGACCGGCGAGTGGGAGTACAAGCTCTCGCAAATGGAAAAGGGCCAACTGAGCCGCGAAGCCTTCATGGCCGAGATCGCCGCCATGACCGAGCGCATGGTCAAGAAGGCCAAGGAATACGACCGCGACACCATCCCCGGCGACTACGCCACGCTTGAATCGCCCTGCCCCAACTGCGGCGGCGTGGTGAAGGAAAACTACCGCCGCTTTGCCTGTGTGGGCAAGGCGGGCGCGGAGCCTTGTGGATTCAGCTTCGGCAAATCACCCGCAGGCCGCACGTTCGAGACGGCAGAGGCCAACGCCCTGCTGCGGGACAAGAAGATCGGCCCGCTGGAGGGCTTCCGCTCCAAGGCGGGCTGGCCCTTCACGTCCGAGATCGTCATCAAGTACGACGACGAGGCGCACAACTACAAGCTCGAATTCGACTTTGGTGACGACAAGAAGGGCGAAGAGTCCGGCGAGATCGTGGAGTTTGAAGACGCCGCGCTCGGCCCCTGCCCCATCTGCGGATCGGAAGTGCATGAACACGGCAGCAACTATGTGTGCAGCAAGGCCGTGCCTACCGCGGCGCAGCCGACGCCCAGCTGCACCTTCAAGAGCGGCAAGATCATCCTGCAGCAGCCCGTGGAGCGCGAGCAGATGCACAAGCTGCTGGAGACCGGCAAGACCGACCTGCTCGACAAGTTCGTGAGCATGCGCACGCGCCGCAACTTCAAGGCCCACCTGGCGTGGGACAAGGAGGCGGGCAAGGTCAACTTTGAATTCGCGCCCAGCAAGTTCCCACCCCGTCCAGGCGTCGCTTCAAAAACAATAGCAACCAAGACAAAAGCCACTAGCGCTGCCGCCAAAAAAGCCCCTGCAAAGAAGGCCGCAGCCAAAACAACGGCTGCCAAAGCCCCGCGCAAGGCCGCTGCAGGCAAGGCCCCCAGCGCAGCCCTGGCCGCCGTGATCGGCACCGAGCCGGTGGCGCGCCCCGAGGCCGTGAAGAAGATGTGGGAATACATCAAGGCCCACAACCTGCAAGACCCCAAGGACAAGCGCACCATCGTCGCTGACGACAAGCTGCGCGCCGTGTTCGGCAAGGACAGCGCGGGCATGTTTGAGCTGGCGGGCATTCTGGGCAACCACCTGGGCGGCGAATGATGCAGGCGCCGAACATGGAACCTACCGCGTCGATGGCTGGCAGCGTCTGCCGCACCGCGCTGGTGGCACTCGCGGTTGCCGCTGCGCTGGGGGGTTGCACCACCACAGGCTCTGCGCGCTCCAGCGACCCCGCCAGCCAGCAGCAGCCCCAGGGCGCGAGCGGCGTGACCGTGTTTGGCGATATCGACGTGAACGTGACGCGGGAGCGCACCCGCTGACTGCAAGCTGCCACCGCGCGCAGTCCGTCTTCAACCAGCACGGGGCCGGGCGGATGATGGAACGTGAGCCGCAAGGGAGAGATTGATGGTCGAACCCGCACTGTCGCTGCAGATTGCCACCACGGTGCACCACCGCATCCACACTGTCACGGTGCGCATGGATTCGGTGGGCTGGGTGGTCTCTGGCACCAAGCACCTGGTCACACCGGGCGGGGCGCACCGCTATCCCAGCGGGCGGGTGTTTGTGCTGCCGCGTGGCGCGCAGTGGGAGGTGGTCAACGACCCCGCCCCGCAAGGCCGCTATGTGGCGCGACTGCTGTGTTTTGCGCCCGAACTGGTGGAGCAGTTTCACCGCCAGTTCGGCCAGTTTGCGGCCGTGCCTGCGGTGCAGGGCTGTGCGGGCCTGGCGGCCGATGCGGCATTTGAAGACAGTTACCGGCGTGCCCTGGCCGCGCTGGAGAGCGATGCCAGCTCGCAGGCGCTGCGCGAACACCGCGCGCTCGAGGTGCTGCTGATGCTGGCCGAGGCAGGCATCGTCTTCGCCCCGCCCGGCGAGCTGGGCTGGGCCGACCGGGTGCGCCGTCTGGTGGGCCCCAGCCCGCAGGCTGACTGGACGGTGGAGCGTATCGCCGCTGCCTTTGCCACCAGCGCCAGCACCCTGCAGCGCCGCCTGGCACAAGAGGGCGAAACCGTGAGCCAGTGCCTGCGCGATGTGCGGCTGGAGACGGGGCTGGTTCTGCTGCAAAGCTCCACGCTGCAAGTGTCCGAAATCGCCGCGCGCTGCGGCTACGAGTCGCACAGCCGCTTCAGCGCGGCCTTCCGCGAACGTTTTGGCTTTCCGCCCTCGCAACTGAGACCCTGATTACTTCGGCTGACGCACAGCGCACAGCCTTTGATGCCGCCGAGCCAGTGCGAAGGCGTGGCATACCGCACCATCAAGTCCTTGTTTCACACCGCTACTACAAGGAGCTTTTTGGATGAGCCACCCACTTTCACGCCCCCGTCGCGCTTTTACCTCCATCGCGGCGCTTGCCACCATCGGCCTGGCATTGGCTGCCCATGCCCAGGCGTTCACGCTCAGCAGCCCCGACTTTGCGGCGGATGGCACCTTGCCCCAGCGTTTCGAGTTCAAGGGCTTCGGCTGCGCAGGTGAGAACCAGTCGCCCGCGCTGCGCTGGAACGGTGCGCCTGCAGGCACGCAGAGCTTTGCCGTCACCGCGTATGACCCTGACGCCCCCACAGGCTCGGGCTGGTGGCACTGGTCGGTGGTGAACATCCCCGCCAGCGTCACCGAGCTGCAGCCCGACGCCGGTGCTGCTGGCGGCGCCAAGCTGCCCGCAGGCGCCAGCCATGTGCGCATCGACTACGGCGTGGCCGCCTGGGGCGGGGCGTGCCCGCCCGAGGGGGATGCGCCGCACCGCTACATCTTCGCGGTGCATGCACTCAAGGTGCCACGCCTGGACCTGCCTGCCGACGCCACCGCTGCGCTGGCGGGCTACATGATCAACGCCAACAGCCTGGGCAAGGCCACACTCACGGCGCGCTACGGGCGCCCTGCGGCCCAAGGCAAGCAGCAGTGACGGTGTGGGGTGGGGTGGGGTGGGGCACTGTGATGTTTTAAGCTCGGCAGTCACCCACCCCATCACAGGCCCACCCCATGCGCAGCCCCCGCGAACGAGCCCTCTGGTCCCTTCTGGCCGCACTGCTGCTGGCCGCCGCAGCAGCGGCGTGGTGGACCGCCGACCAGTGGCTGCCCCAGGCCGGACCCTGGACCGAACAGGCCTGGAAAAAGATCACCCGCCCCGGGCCCGGGTCCCTGCCACCCGACAAGCGCCCCGCTGCTGCGCAGGCCCGCCCGGCGCCGGCGGGCGCGTCCCAGCCCGTGGCGCCGCAGCCGCGCAAATGCGTGCGGGACGGCCGCACCACCTACACCGACCGGCCCTGTCCCCGGGGCAGCCAGGAGCTGCCGGTTGACGGGGCAGTCACGTCGCTACCGCCTGCGCAGTAAGCGGCTGGCGGCCAGCTGTGGTTGGCGTGCAGGCCTGTGGTGGGCATGTCGTTTTTTTCCTAGCCCGCGAGGGGGCCGCGCGGATTCAATCGGTGCATTGATTCACTACCCCAGGCCTCTCTCTTTCTTTGGGGCCGCATGCACCGATGCACCACCACCAACCCCTGCGCGTTTTTCTTGTTCTGCTGGCCGCCCTGGGCCTGGCCATCCCCTGGTACTTCAACACCCTGTACTTTCTGGCCGGTGGCAGCGTGATGCCCGATGTTTTCTGGCGCGATGCCTTTGCCAACGCGCTCACCACCGGCATCACCTGCGATGTGTACCTGGCCGCCGTGGCGTTCTCAGCCTGGGTGGCGGCCGACCGCCGCCTGGGCGCGTGGCGCTGGGCCTGCATCGCGGCCTGCTTTGGTATCGGGCTCGCGTTTGTGATGCCGCTGTACCTGGCTCAACGCCTGCGCAGGGACGCGGATCCCTCCGGCGGCTGACCCAGCTGCGCCTGCGCGCCCACTTGCAGGGGCCAGTGTTCGCTGACCGCGCTGCGGCTGCCCTGCACCAGGGCCTGTAGCGGCTGGCCCGCCAGCCTGCGCACATCGCGCGCCATGTGCGACTGGTCGTAGTAGCCCTGGTCCACCGCCAGGCCCACCACCGGGTCGCCGGGCGCAGCCAGGGCGTTGCCCAGCGTGCTGTTCAGCCGTGCAATCACCTGAAACTGCTTGGGCGCCATGCCCCAATGCGCCACAAAGCGCCGCTCAAACTGCCGCTGGCTCAGACCCAGACGCTGTACCGTATCCGTGGCGTTTTCAGTGGCTGCATGCAGCAAGGCCAGCGCCTGTTGCCGCCGCGCCTCGCAAGGCGACGGCGGCGCAACCCACTGCCGGATGAAGTCGCACAGCACCTGCAGGCGCGCACCATCGTCCGCCGCCGATCGCACCGCGTGTTCCACCTCGGCCCACCCGGGGCCCACCAGTTCGGCCAGCGGCCGCAGCGTGTTCGCCAGCGCGCGCGCGCTGGCGAACAGCGCCGCCGCTGCCGAAGGCTGCAGCACCAGCCCCACGGCCTGCACCGGTCCGCTGTGTTCATACACCGTGGCCGTGGTGCTGGCGCTCATCCAGGCCGATGGCGGCACGGGCGCGCCCCGGCACACCACCTGCCCGGCCAGCCGCACCACCAGCATGCTCGACACCATGGCCGGGAAATGCGATTGCGCCAGCGCCGCCGGGGCATCCACCACCACGGCAGCCATCAGCCAGGGCTGCAAATCGGAGGGGACGGGCACCAAGCGCTGCATATCCGCATTCTGCATATCGACGTGGCGCAGGTGGCGGCTTTCGGGGTGGGTGGTCAGCCAGTCAGCCGTCGTACTCGACTTTCTCCAGCCACCCGTGCGACATGCAGCTGCCGCAGTGCCCGACTATCCTTGTTGCTTTCGTATCCCCACCCACCACCCACCACTCAACCGTGCCAAGCACCATGCAGCAAGAGCAAGCCCCCACCCGGTCCGTCCCCCTCGCAGGCGCCACCAACTTCCGCGACCTCGGCGGCTACACCGGCCACGGTGGTCGCCCGGTGAAATGGCGCCGCATCTTCCGCTCTGACCACCTGGCGGGCCTGACGCCCGAGGACCAGGCCCTGCTGGCAGACCTGGGCGTGGCCCGCGCGGTGGACTTTCGCGGCCAGGCCGAAAGCGCCGCGTATGCCTACGCACTGCCCGGCGTGACCTACCACCCGTTGCACATCGAACCCACCGTGGTGCAGCGCGCGCTGGAGCTGCAGCGCACCGGCCGCCAGCTCACCGCCCAAGACGCCGTGGGCCTGATGCAGGACACCTACCGGGGTTTTGTGCACGACAACGCCCCACGTTTTGCCGAGCTGTTCCGCCTGCTGCTCGCCAGCGATGCACCCACCGTGTTCCATTGCACCGCTGGCAAAGACCGCACCGGCTTTGCCGCCGCCCTCATCCTGCTGACCCTGGGCGTGCCGCGCGATGTGGTCATGCACGACTACCTGCTCACCAACGCGCTCTACCAGCGCCCACCGGGCATGGGCAGCCACGCGCCGGAAGAAGTGCTGCGCGTGCTGTGGCGTGTTCAGGAAGAGTTTCTGGATGCCGCCCTGCACATGGTGAACAACGACTTTGGCGGGCTGCAGGCGTATCTGGTGGACGTGCTGGGTATTGACGCTGCCGCACAGAAAGAATTGGCAGAGTTGTATCTGCAGGCAGAGTAGGGCTCGTGCAAGTCGCAGACAGGCAAGCGGCCACCAATATCTGCACACAAGCGGTTTCCGATGTCACGTTTTGCGGCTGTGCGGCGCTCCTAGAATTCGGCCGCCCCAAACGCCTGAACGAGCCCTGACAGGTGTGTTTGTGCGGCTTTGCCAGCAAACGAATGTCATACATCTACGACAACCCAGAGTCCTTGGCCAAGCAACCTCTCGTGGGCACGCACCACTGCGTTGCACTTGTTAAGCACTACGCCAGAGCTCCAGCCTCATCGCTCTGGAGAGAAGGGGCCTCTGTGAAAGGCAATATGCTGCTCAAAAAGGGCACTGCCATCGCAACCTTCGTCAACGGAAAGTACCCAAACCAGGGCACTGGCAACCATGCGGCGTTGTATGTGTCTCAGGATGCATCGGGAATCACGGTCGTCGATCAATGGTCCGGCAGCGGCACGATCCGCTTGCGTCGGTTGATGTTTCTCGGAAAGGACAAGACCGGGAAATATGTTGACCCCAGCAACAATGGCGACGCGTTCTCGGTGGTGGAGTAATCGGTATGACGAATAAATTTGGCCTAAGTCTTTCACTGATTGTTTTGAGCGCGAGCGGCGCTGCCATCGCGCAAGAGGCCCCGGGCAACGCGGCGGCCCACAAGGCCACCGCTTGCCCACCATCAATTCAGGTCCAACAGACGCCCTCGCCCGCCCTTATTTCAGATTGGCAAACCCGCAGCAGCAACGACACGCATCCTCTTGCCAATATTTCCTTCTACGCGGGGCCACCAGAGGAGATGGCCCAACTAGCGCCCAGCAGCGCGCAGCGCAAAGGCAAGACGCTCACCTCGCGGTGGCTGTTAGCTCCGACCGACCGCGTTTACTGGGTAGCTTGTGAATACGCCGGGACATCGGCCACTGCTACCAAGCCGCTCGACAAAAACATTGCGTCTTGTGTTGCCGAGCACGACATGAACAGCTCGCCACCAGTGCTTAAACGATGGAGCTGCCGCGGAGGCACCGCAGGGTAGCAGGCTGCTCAAATGCCTCTCGACAACACCGAAAGCGGTATTCCCAGTGATCACTTGCCCCTTGGGGCTCTCAGAAAATCCCCTACAGGCTGTTTGATGGGGTCGAGCTTTTTGTGATTGGCATTTGCCAATCTGTATCTCAGCCGTCTGGTAGGGATGAGTGCTCCGTACCAAGACTCTCTGAGAGAGAGCACCATTTAATAAGATATTAATAATGGCCGAAATTAAAATCACTTCGCCAATTGGGAAAACTGTCGGAAATAACCCTCATGAGGTACAAGCGGTTCAGCGTGCTCTCAACCGCCATATGAATTGCAAGATCGGCTATCAGCCCATCAAAGAAGATGGCAGAATTTCTCCTGAAACACTCCAAGCAATCCATGTATTTCAAAAAATGATTGGCGTCACACCCGCAGACTCCATCATTCTTCCCCATGGTTCGACTCACAGGGCCCTGAATCAAAATATTATAAGAATTCTCAATCCCACCGCAGCATGCCTTGTTGCTGATCAAGAGAAAATCAGGCAAGTAATCATTGATCGGGTAAATATCGTTGAACGAAAAACGTGGCAGGCTTTGAATCCTGCCAAGATTCCCCAGAATGACTGGAGCTACCAGTCCATCGCCATTCATCATGCAGGCAATTCGTTTTCATGTGGGGCGAACGGTGTTGATGCGCTAAAGAACGCCGAGAAAATCGATATGAATAGCTTCGGACAAATTAGCTATCACTATGCTATCGATTGTCGAGGGGTGGTTTATGAAGCGCTTGATATTCGCCACAAGGGAGCTCACATTGAAAGGGGAAACACTGGTGTCATCGGAGTGGTTTTCCTGGCTGACTTGAGCGTCCGAGGTGAGGCATCCCGGCACGGCCCTGGTGTCGCAAACGTTACGCGAAGCAGGGGAGTGCGAGCCGGGGTTTCTGAGTTCTTGGGCGTGCAAAAGGATCAACTCGCGGTTAATCACGATGAGCCATCGGAGCTGCAAATGTCCAAAGCGGAAAAATTAGTCCAAACTTTGATCGAATTTTTTCCCATCAAACGACTTGGAGGGCATCGGGAATTTGCACAAGCTGCGGGCAGTAGCAGGGCATGCCCAGGAATTTACGGAATGATCATTGCGGAGCAATTGCGTAAAAAATTTGGTCTTGCAAAACCTTGATATGACAAAAAAAATCGCCTTTTTTATCGGCGCACTTTCTTTGTTTCTGACTGCATGGCTTTTTGTTGGGTTGGATCGATACGTTGGAGACCATGAAGTGGGGAGTGCGTGGGACCCCTTTATAAAGACAACCCCAACGTTTCAAGTTCTTTTCAGGAACCCTGCACAATATACACTCGATCGCGATCCATTTGATTCACTTGACAGTACCCGAAAAAATCAATTTTTGGAGTATTGCGGCATTCGATATGGGATTCACGATCCTCACCGCTGTGAGGAATATATTGAACAAATGCGGGTCAAGTAATAACTAGACGAGCGCACTTCAAATAGACATACGGTATTCAGTGCAAACGACTGGAACACCGTTGATCGGGGACCGGGGGGCCCCGACGGCCACGCTGGATAACGAGGTGTGGATCTGCCAGCTTAAGACCGGGGCCCCACAACGACACAGTAGCGCAGTTCACCGTTTATCGCAAGAAGGCTGTTTCATCAGTGCCAACACGCTGCCCACGCCGCCGCTTAGGCCACATTGCGCTGGCAGGGTTACCGCAGCGGATACGATTCACTGTGTTCTAGCGTCTGGCCCACACATTTAACTACCGCCCCACGTGTTAGCGAGTGCTAGGGCCGTCAGCCATCTCACCCATGATTTTCTAGTACTGGCGAGCGCTACGGGCAGGTGTGCCGCCTGCCGTACTCACCTTGCAATGGGTTGCACACGCCCCACCCCACCCGACTGGCGCCGCACGCGCCAGAACAGCCAGCCCACGATCGACAGATTCAGCAGGTTCCACGCCATACCGTTCAAAAACGCCGCGCGGTAGCTGCCCGTCAGGTCAAAGATCCAGCCCGACATCCAGCCCCCCAGCGCCATGCCGATCAGCGTGGCCATGATCACCGCACCCACCCGCGCACCGGCCTCCTGTGGGGCGAAATACTCGCGGATGATGATGGCGTAGGCGGGCACGATGCCGCCCTGGAACAGCCCGAACATCGCCGAGATGACATACAGCGGCACCAGCCCGTCAAACGGCAAAAACAGCGCCAGCCCCACGCCCTGCAGCGCCGAGCCCAGCAGCAGCGTGCGCACGCCGCCAATGCGGTCGCAGATCACGCCCGACACCAGGCGGCTGACGATGCCGCAGGCCAGCATCAGCGACAGCATCTCGGCCCCGCGCGCCGCGCCAAAACCCAGGTCGGTGCAATAGGCCACGATGTGCACCTGCGGCATCGCCATGGCCACGCAGCACGCGACGCCCGCCACACACAGCAATAGCTGTGCATGCAGCGGGCGCAGACCGAACGGGCGGCTGCGGTCGAGCGGCAACGGCGAGGGCGCTGCACCCGACGCGGCCGGTGCCACCGCTGCCGGTGCTACATCCATCTGCGCCACCGGCGCGCGCTGGCGCATGCGCAGTGCCAGCAGCAGCATGCCCACCCCACACACAATGCCGAGCAGCACATAGGTGTGGCGCCAGCCGATCAGCTCAATGCCGTGCTGCACGATGGGCGGCCACAGCGCGCCCGCAATGTAGTTGCCGCTGGCGCAGATTGCCACCGCAATGCCACGCCGCTTGTTCCACCACAGCGCGGTGTCTGCCATCAGCGGCGCAAACGTGGCCGAGCTGCCAATCAGCCCCATCAGCCCGTGCGCCAGCCCAAACCCCCAGATGCTGCCCGACAGCCCCGCCCACACAAACCCGCCACACACGGCCACAGCCCCCACGCACAGCACCGGCATCAGCCCATGCCGGTCGGCCATGCGGCCCGTCCAGATTCCGCCCAGCCCCAGGCACACCATCATCAGCGTGTAGGGCAGCGACGCATCGGCACGGCCCACGCCAAACTCGGCCTGCACGGCGGGCAGCACCACCGACACCACATACATGCTGCTGTTGCCCAGCACCACCAGGCCCAGCGTGGTCAGCAGGCGCCACGCGGCTTGGCGGGAGTCGATGAGGGATGCGGGGGCGGCGGCAGAGGGGGGCGAAGAGGTGTTCGGCATGCGGGGCAATTTACCCCACGGCGCTGCAGGGACTTGCAGGGCGGCGTCATGGCTCGCTGAGTGCAAGGATGCGGCACATCGATTGGTGTGATTTTTTAGCTGTTCGCACGGGCTGACCGCACACCCTGGAGGCGCCGCGGGTGGTGGGGCAGGGTCACTGCCACAGACCCCAGGCAACACGCGTTGATCGAGCTACCTGGGGTCTGAAAGTGCCAGGGCAGATACCCCTTCTCAGATCTTGATGAACTGGGCGGCCGACAACGCGCCAAACGGCAACTCCGACAAACGCCCGCCCACCGCCAGCGTGCCCAGGTCCACCGGGAAGTAGCCGATGGCGTCCAGCACCTTGCGCACTTCTGCCTTGGCTGCGGCGTCGTCGCCTGCGTAGAACATGGCGCGCTGGCCGCCGGAGACTTGGGGCTGGGCCAGCAGGTTCACGTCCAGGTGGTTGAACGCCTTGACCACGCGGGCGCCGGGCACGAATTCGCTGAACACTTCGCTGGACGAGCGCCCGCCCAGGTCGATGGCCTTGATGCCGTAGGCCGCCAGCGGGTTGCTGGGGTCTTGGGCATCTGGCGAGTTGGGGTCCAGAAACGCCACGGGGTTGGTGCCGTCGATGACGATGCGGCCGTTCCACGCAGGCAGGCCACCCAGGGCCTGGCCCAGGTCTTCCCAGCGCACTGCGATGAGCACGATGTCTGCGGCGGCAGCCTCTGCCACGGTGCCCGCCTTGATGGTGGGGCCCAGTTCGGCCACCAGCGGGGCCAATGATTCCGGCCCACGCCGGGTGGAGAGGGTGGCCGACAGGCCTTTGCTGGCCAATGCGCGTGCCACGTTAGAGCCGAGTGCGCCTGAGCCGATGATGCCGATGTTCATGGTGATTTCCTTGGTCAATGAGTGAAGTGGATGGAGGGAAAGGGAACGGTGAAAAGTCGAATGTGGAGAGGGGTGTGAAAGGGATTAACCCAGCCGCCCGGCTTGGCGCAGTTGCCCTGCAATGCGCCGGATTTCTGTGGTGCCCTGCCGCAGTGCTGCCTGGCTGGTGTGCACGGAGTAAGTCCCCATGACCAGCTCATGCGGGTGCGGCACGGCAGAGCCCAGCACGAAGCTGGTGGCTTCGGTGGCCACAAATTCGATGCTTTGGTGGGTGGGCTCAAACGCCACCAGATCGCCTGCGTCAATGGCTTCGCCTGCAGTGAGTGCGCCGGTGGCCACTGCCGCCCATGCCACGGTGTGGCCGGGGGGCGGGGTGTAGGTCCAGCGTTCGCCCTGAGCCAACTGCACAGCCAGATAGGTCATGCCCTCGGGCGCCGCCACGGGGCTGTGCGCTGCGCCGTACTCGCCCAGCAGCACCCGCACCGGGCCCACCTGGGGCACCAGTTCGGGGGCGAGGTACTGGCTGTGGGCGGGGGCGTTTTCCAGCGCGGCGGGCAGGGCCACCCACAGCTGGAAGCCCCGGCCCGGTGTGTCGCCCACGGGGGCGCCGGTGTGCCACACGCCGTTGCCAGCACGCATCCATTCGACGCCGCCTGCAGGCAGCAGGCCCGCTTGGCCGGTGCTGTCTTCGTAGCGCACATCGCCTTCTGACAAAAACGTGACGGTGGCGATGCCCGAGTGGGGGTGCATGCCAAAGCCCTGCTGCGCTGCGCCGGGCTGAAAGTGCACCCGATCCAAAAAGATGAAGGGCTTGAGCACCTGGCCCAGGTCCCCGGGGCTCATGAGGCGGGTGATGGGGCCGTGCGTGGTGCCGCGGGTGCGGTGGGTGATGGCGCGTGGGACGGTGGCGGGTGCAGACATCAAAAGAACCTCGGAGGTGTTGAACTGATGCCTGTAGCTTAAAAATTCATCGATTGATTGACTAGATAGCGCAATATGATTGCACTCGTCCATTAATCGAATGAATGAGCGCAACCATGCTGGATCTGAACGACGTGGCCATCTTTGTGCAGGTGGTGCGCTGCGGCAGCTTTGCCGAAGCCTCGCGCCGCCTGGGCGTGCCGCCCAACACCCTGAGCCGCCGGGTGCAGCAGCTGGAAGCGCAGCTGGGCACCCGGCTGATGCAGCGCTCGACCCGCCACCTCACGCTCACCAGCGCGGGCCAGGTGTTTCTGGAGCGTTGCAGCGGCGCGGTGGAGGGGCTGATGGATGCGGGCGAGGAGCTGCTGGCGGTGAACCAGGAGCCCAGCGGCCTGGTGCGGGTGGCGGCCCCGGCTGATTTTTTTGATTTCTTTGCGATGGAGTGGCTGACCGAGTTCCTGGTCGCGCACCCCAAGGTGCGGGTGGACTTTGTGCTGAGCGACGGCCGCGCGGACCTGATTGCAGACCGGATCGATGTGGCGTTTCGGGGCGGCATTCTGGAGGACTCGGGCCTGTTTGCCCGCAAGGTGCTGGACGCGGGCAGCGACGGCCTGGTGGCCAGCCCGGCCTACATTGCCCGCCGGGGTGTTCCGGCCACGCTGCAAGACCTGGTGGACCACGACTGCCTGGCGTTCAGCCACCCCAGCGGCAAGGCCACCTGGCGCGTGACGGGGCCAGAGGGCGCACCGGCCGAGGTGCAGGTGACTGGCCGCTTCAGTGGCAACACGGCACAGGCCTTGCGCAAGGCCGCGCTGGCGGGCTTGGGCATTGCGCTGCTGCCCTCCACGCTGACGCAACGCGATCTGCGCGCTGGCCTGCTGGTGCCCATGCTTCCTGGATACCACCGGCTGGGGCATGGCGTGCACATGGTCTACCCCAGCAGGCGCTACCTGCCCTTGGCCGTGTCGGCGTTCATTGAGCTGGTCATCAGCAAGATGGGTGCGATGCAGGAGCTGCCACCCCAGGGCGATGGCTGATGACAGATGACTGACGCGGTATGAATCCACGGGTGCCGTTCCCGCTGGGTCTGTCAGCGCGCTGCACGAGGCTTCGCAAGGCTCCGTCTGCTCACACTGCTGACCGCTATGCTCCCCACCCAACGAAACACAAACAACCCACACGGTGACCGCCATGCACGACATCATCTGCCCCCACTGCAACAAGGCGTTCAAGATTGACGAGACCGGGTATGCCGACATCCTCAAGCAGGTGCGAGACGCGGATTTCGCCGCGCAGTTGCACGAGCGGCTGGAGCTGGCCGAGCAGGACAAGCGCAATGCGGTGGCGCTGGCGCAGGCCCAGGTGGCCAATGAGCTGCAGAAGTCGGCGGCGGCCAAAGATGCCGAGATTCAGGCCCTGAAGGCGCAGCTGGGCGCGGGCGCGGTGGAGCGCGACCTGGCGGTGGCGCAGGCCCTGAGCGCGGTAGAAAAGCAGCGCGACGCGCTAGCCAATGAGCTGGAGCGTGCGCGGCAGGCGCAGCAGGCAGCGGACCAGTTGGCACAAGCACGGCTGGCGCAGCAGCTGCAGGGCGTGGCCGCCCAAAAGGACGCCGAGATACAGCAGCTCAAATCACAACTGGACGCTGCCGAGGTGGCGCGCAGGCTGGCAGTGTCCGAGGCGGTCACGGTGGTGGCCCGGGAGCGCGACGAGCTCCAAAACAACCTGAACCTGGTGGTGGTGAAAAAGCAGCTGGAGGAGGCCGCCATCAAGGAGCAGTACGCCCTACAACTGCGCGACCGGGACGGCGAGATTGCGCGCCTGCGGGACATGAAGGCGCGCCTGTCCACCAAGATGGTGGGCGAGACGCTGGAGCAGCACTGCGAGACGGAGTTCAACCGCATCCGCGCCACGGCGTTTCCCCGCGCCTACTTTGAAAAGGACAACGACGCGCGCAGCGGCAGCAAGGGCGACTACATCTTTCGCGACCTGGACGAGGCGGGCAACGAGATCGTCTCGATCATGTTCGAGATGAAGAACGAGAGCGACGAGACGGCCACGAAGAAGCGCAACGAAGACTTCTTGAAAGAGCTGGACAAGGACCGCAACGAAAAGGGCTGCGAGTACGCGGTGCTGGTGTCACTGCTGGAGCCCGAGAGCGAGCTTTACAACACCGGCATCGTGGACATGTTCTACCGCTATCCCAAGATGTACGTGGTGCGGCCGCAGTTCTTCATCCCCATCATCACGCTGCTGCGCAACGCTGCGATGAAGTCGTTGCAGTACAAGTCGGAGCTGGCGCTGGTGAAGGCGCAGAACCTGGACATCACCAAGTTCGAATCGCAGCTGGAGGAGTTCAAGGGCGCGTTCGGGCGCAACTGGCGCCTGGCATCGGACGGGTTCGAGGAAGCCATCAAGCGCATTGACGAGGCCATCAAGGACCTGGAGAAAACCAAGGAGGCGCTGCACAAGTCGGCCAACAACCTGCGCCTGGCCAACGACAAGGCCGAAGACCTCACGATCAAGAAGCTGACTCGCGGCAACCCGACGATGGCGGCCAAATTTGCGGAACTCAAGCAGTTGGGGATTTCGGACGGGGAGTGATGCGGGGCGGGCACAACCGGTCTGCGGCTGCCCCGTCGTCATGGGTGGCATGAACGTTGAGCGGCACTAGCCGCGCACCGACGCCCCCGTCGCATAAAACTGCCCGCCCGCCACATAGTGCAGCGTGCGCAGGTCATCCGGCGCGGTGTCGAACTCCCAGTGCCCGTTGCGGAACACACGGTCGTCAGCCCAGGCGGCCACCACTTCGCCGATGAACAGGTCATAGGCCTGCTGGTTGTGCGGCTCGGGGATCACGCGGCACAGCAGCCAGGCGGCGCAGCCTTGCACCAGCGGGGGCGTGGCCTGCCCCGGGTGGCCGGGCGCTTCAAACAACGACACGCCATGGCGCTGCAGCTTGTCGGGCGTGGTCTTGGCGCTGTCGGTACCCAGCGCCACAGTCAGCGCGGCCAGGGGCACGGTGGGCAGCTGCAGCGCAAAGAAGCCGCTGGCCTCCACCAGCTCGCGCGTGCGCGTGGCCTTGTCGAGCACCACCGTTACCTTGGGCGGCGCGAAGTCCAGTGCGCAGGCCCACGATGCCGCCATGACGTTGTGCTGGCCCGCGTGGGCGGCCGACACCAGCACGACGGGGCCGTGGTTGAGCAGGCGGTAGGCCTTGTCGAGGGGCACCGGGGTGAAGTGGGGGTGGGAGGCAGTGGGCAGCATGGGGGGTGAGGGTCTGTTCAAAGGGCAATACCAGGGGATGGGGCAGTGCGTGGGGCCTGTGGGCGCTGCCGATATTTGCTATTAATTAGATAGCTATTCAGGCATATTGCACTAGCGCCATGGCGCATTTTTGCCTCAAAACGGCTTCCATGAAGCCTGTGGGGGCGCTCTGGGGCCGGCGGCACGGCCCGCCCAATGCCCCCGCCCCTGAGTGCCGCACAGGGGCTTGTGGCCTGCGCAGGTGATGGCGATAGCCACCCGCTAACATGCCAACGCCAACCGTTGGCCACAACCCGCCCCCTGAGGGGCCTACAGGAGACGATGAATGTTCAGTCATGTGATGGTCGGTGTGAACGACCTGGAGCGGTCCAAGAAGTTTTATGACGCGCTGCTGGGGGCGCTGGGCGTACCGCCCGGTGTGGCCAACAAGAACCGCTACTTCTATCGCGGCCCCACTGGTACCTTTGGCATCACCACCCCCATCAACGGCGAGCCCGCCACCTTTGCCAATGGCGGCACCATCGGTTTTGCCATGCAGTCGCCCGAGCAGGCCGATGCCTTCCACGCCGCCGGTGTAGCGAACGGTGGCATCACCTGCGAAGACCCACCCGGCTGGCGCGAAGGCCCCGGCGGCAAGCTGTACCTGGCGTACCTGCGCGACCCGGACGGCAACAAGATCTGCGCCCTGCACCGCCCGGCCAAGGCCTGATCAACGGGCAGGCCCCCCGCTGCAACCCCGGTAGCGTTGCAGCCAGCGCTGGGCGCCCTGCACACTGTGGCAGGCCGCAGCGGCCATGGCCCCGGTGACGGCCAGCATGGCCAGGGTGTGAACCCCCAGCGCGGCCAGCGCGAACAGCAAGGGGGTGGAGAGCCCGTCGCCCCCAGAGGCCACCCCACCTTCAGCGCCATCGCCCCCGCACAGCGGCGCCAGCGCAGGCACCAGCGCCAGCCCGGCACCGTGCACCGTGGCCACCCCAAAGGACCAGAGCGCCATGCCCACAGGCCCGGCGGGCTTGCGCAGGCGGTGCCACGCCGCCCCCGTCAGACGCACGCGGGCGACTATCACCACCCCGCCCAGGCCGCCCGCCACCGCCAGCAGGGCAGGTGGCGACAACGACAGCTCCCACCCCACCGCAGCCGCCGTCAGTGCCACGGCGGCCAGGTGCCCGACGGCCATGGGCAGCAGTGCGCGCAGCGGCATGCTGTGGTCACGCGCACAGAGGCTCCAGGTGGTGGCCAGCCCCCAGCCCGTGAGGGGGTTGAGCCCGTGCAGTGCCCCCATGGCGGCGATGGCCAGCCAGGACCAGAGGGTGGCGTCCATGGTCGCGGTCTCAACCGTGTGTGGTTCGGCCCCGTGTGGAGCAGCACCCGCCCGGCGCCGTGTGGGCCGGTGAAGGCTGTGGCGCCTGTGCAGCTGGCGCCGCCGCAGACCCAGCCGCTGGCTGGGAAGGCGCATACCGGTCGTGGTGGCGCACCCAGTCCATGGGGTAGGCGGGGTTGGTCTCATGGCGGCCTCGGGGCGTGAGGTCCAGCAGCTGATAGGTGCCCATCATGGCCTCCACGCCGCGCCCGAAGGTGGAGTAGGCGTGAAACACCTCGCCCGCATCGCTGCGCACAAACACGCTGATGCCCGGCGCCTCATCGGCGGGGAACGGCTGCATGCCGTAGTTGTAGAACACGTCGCCGTTGCCGCGTGCGCGCTGCTCGGGCGCAAAGCTCACGGCAAAGTCGTGGTTGAAGTCGCTGCCGTGCGATGACGCCCAGCGAAACTGCCAGCCCATGCGCTGGCGAAAGCGCTCGATCTCGGTCAGCGGCGCGCGCGAGACGGCGAGCACCGACACGTCGCGGTGCTGCAGGTGCAGCTCCATGCCGCCCATGTGGTCGGCCATGAAGGAGCAGCTGGGGCAGCCCTGCTCCCACCCCGGGCCAAACATGAAGTGCTGCACCACCAGCTGGCTGCGGCCATCGAACAGGTCGGCCAAGGCGCGCGGACCCTGCAGGGTGTCGAGCATGTAGCGCTTGTCCACGCGGGTCCAGGGCAGTGCGCGGCGCTGCGCGGCGACCTCGTCATGCAGGCGGGTCAGGGCCTTTTCGCGGGCCAGCAGCGCGTGGCGCTGGGCCAGCCATTCGTCGGCAGAAACCACGGGGTGGGAAATGGGTGCGTTCATGGGGGTGCTCCTGGTGGGTGGTGGATGACGTTGCGGGACGGAGAATTGCGTGGGGAGGGAGGCGCTGGCAGCCGCACCTGTCCCCGGCCCGCGACATCGCGTGATGCGCGCAGGGCCTGTGGTTGCAAGGGGTGGTGGGTGCGGCGGGGCGCCGCGTCGCTCAAGGGCTGAAGGTGTCAGGGGCTCAGGGGCGGGCCGCCTTGGGTCGACGCACAGCGCGGACCTTGCCGCTGCCGCCGCCCCCGCAGTAGAAAAGGTCGGCGCCGTCGGATTCGAGGCCGCTCACGCCCACGCCTTGAGGCATGTCGAGCTGCTGCAGCACGGCGCCGGTGGCAGGGTCGATGTGGCGCAGCGTGCTCTCGTCACCCTCCCAGGTGCCGTGCCACATCTCGCCGTCCACCCAGGTCACGCCGGTCACAAAGCGGTCGGACTCGATGGTGCGCCGGATGGCGCCGGTGGCGGGGTCGATCTGGTGGATCTTGCGGTCGCGGTACTGGCCCACCCACAGGCTGCCTTCGGCCCACGTGAGGCCCGAGTCGTTGCCGTTGCCGGGTGCAGGAATGGAGGCCACCACCTGGCCGGTGGCGGGGTCGATCTTGTCGATGCGCGCCTCGGTGATCTGGTACAGGTGCCTGCCGTCAAACGCAGTGCCGGCATCGCTGGCCACCGCCAGCGTGCGCCGGGTCTCGCCCGTGGCGGCATCGAAGGCCACCAGGTGCGCCCCCGTGGCCGCCCAGACATGCTGGCCGTCGTGGGTCACGCCGTGCACGCTGTCCGCGCCCGCAAAGGGGCCGTATTCGCGCACGATCTCGGCGGGTTGTGAAGGGTGGTGGCGGAGGGTGGCGGGTGTCGGGTCGCTGTGGGTGCATGCGGTCATCGTTGGCTCCTGTGGGGTGGCCCGGTGGGGGTTGGCGTCCACTTTATGCAATCGGCAGCGCAGCAGGGAGTAACAAGATCGTCGTGAATCCGGACAGCGGCGGCGCCAGCCAGCGCTGCGCACGCGCACGGCCGATGGAGCGCACACGGCCTTGTGCTTCCAGCTCGGCCAACGCGCGCTGCACGGTGCGCTGGCTGGCATCCGTGGCCAACGCGAGCGCCGAGGTGGACCAGGCCGCACCGTCCGACAGCAGAGCCAGCAGCGCCGCCTGCTCGCCATCGATGGGTGGCGTCAGCACCACCACGGGCCGTGCGTCCAAGGGTTGCAGCGCAAAGCCGCGCGCTGTGGCCTCGATGCGCGCCAGTGGCCGCAGAAGCGCGCGCAGCCGCCCTACCTCCACCCGCAGCCGCGCACGGTGGGTGTCGTCCGGGTGGCGGGTGCGAAAGACCTGCGCAATCAACGCCTCGCGCTCGGCATCGCCGGGCCAGGCTTGCGCCAGCGCACACACCAGCGTGAACAGGATGGGCCGGCGTGCCAGCAGTTGCCACACGCCGGCGTCTGTGATGGAGGGGCCACCGCCCACCCCCACGCAGCGCCGACATGCATCCACCACCAGCGCGCCCGATGCCAGCAGGTCTGCCACATCGGAAAGGCGCAGCAGCTGGTCGACCCCTGCCCCCACGCGCCGCGCTGCGGGTTGATCCAGCACGGCGCGCGCCTGCGCCACCTCAGCCAGCAGGGCTGGTACATGGGCTTGCTCAGCGGCCTCACGCGCACGGTCCAGCGCCGCGCTGGCGGCGGCGATGTGCAGCGAGCGCAGCGCCAGCTCGGCCAGGGTCAGTTCGGCCATGGCCCGCAGGGCGGGGGGCAGGTCGCCCGCTGTGGGGGCGGTCGCCATAGCGTCCATGGCCGCTGCGGCTTCGTCCAGGCGGCCCATGCGCAGCAGCCGCCGCGCCGCAATCAGCCGCGCCTGTGTGGCGTTGGCGGTGTCGCCGTGGGCTTGCAGCGTGTCGGCTGCCTCCAGCAGCGGACGGGGTGACCCGCCCAGGTCGCGCATGGCCAACGCCACCTCGGCCTCGGCCACCACGCAGCGGGCGCGCGCCTGGGCTTCGTGGGTGCCAAAGGCGCGCGCAGCCTGCCGCAGCAGGTCGCGCGCACGGGGGTGTTCGCCCAACTGCGCCATGGCAATGCCGCGCAAGGCCAGGGCGGGTGGGTCGTCGCGCAGGGCCACGCGCTTGAGGGCGCCCAGCGGGTCCCCGGCGGCCAGTGCGCGGGCGGATGCGGAGATCAGCGAATCCATGGCCGCAGACTACACCGCCAGAGGCCCACACTCCCGTGGGCGATACTCGCCGCCTCGAACAGCCACCTCGAATCGCCATCGTGCGGCTGCCCCTGCAGGCGGTTCTTGGCAAAAGGAAGCAGCAGTGAAACCAGTGACCGGCAGCGCAGACGCGGCCATTTTTGACGAGGCGTACTACCAGCGCTTTTACTTCGACAAGAAGACCAGCGTGGTGGACCCGGCGCACACCGAGCGCCTGGGCGCGTTCGTGTGCAGCTACCTGCAGTACCTGCGCGTGCCCGTGCGGCGGGTGCTGGATGTGGGCTGCGGCATTGGCCTGTGGCGCGATGTGATCGCACGGCATTTTCCGCAGGCGCAGTTCCACGGCGTGGAGTTCAGCGAATACCTGTGCCAGCGGTTTGGCTGGGAGCGCGGCTCGGTGGTGGACTACAAGGCCCGGACGCCGTATGACCTGGTGATCTGCCAGGGCGTGCTGCCCTACCTGAGCGAGGCCGACGTGCAAAAGGCCATGCGCAACCTGGCGCGCCTGAGCCGGGGCGCCCTGTATGTGGAGGCCGTCGCGCGCGAGGACTGGGAGCAGGATGTGGTGGACGAGCAAGTGACCGACCCGCGCATGTTCCGCCACCCCGCACAGCTGTACCGCCGCACGCTGGGCGAGGGCTTTACCGAGCTGGGTGGTGGCGTGTGGCTGAGCCCGCTGGCAGAGCTGCCGCTGTTTGCGCTGGAACGTGCGGGCGGCCGGTGACACAGCCCGCAGCCCCCTCGGCGACTGACGTGGCCACCACCGATACGCCGTCCGTCACACCACCTGTCCCACCACATGCGGTGGCACGCCTGCGCGCCGAGCGCCTGGCCCGCAGTGCCAAGCCCTTTCTGGCCCGGGGCGGCCCCAAGGGCGAGCGCTGCGCGGGCTGCCGCCTGGTGCCCAGCCACTGCATCTGCGCGCTGCGGCCCGTGCTGCCCACGCGTGCAGGCATGTGCCTGCTGATGGCGGACATCGAGCCCCTCAAGCCCAGCAACACCGGCTGGCTGATCGCCGATGTGGTGGCCGACACCTATGCGTTTGGCTGGGTGCGCACCGAAGTGCACCCCGACCTGCTGGCGCTGCTGGCCGACCCGCAGTGGCAGCCGTATGTGGTGTTCCCCGGCGAGTTCGTGGCGCCCGAGCGCGTTGTCACGCAGGTGGCCCAGGCCGAGGGCAAACGCCCGCTGTTCGTGCTGCTGGACGCCACCTGGCCCGAGGCGCGCAAGATGTTCCGCAAGAGCCCCTACCTCAACCACCTGCCCGTGCTGAGCCTGCAGCCCGAGCAGCTCTCGCGCTACCACCTGCGCCGATCCACCCGCATGGACCACTTCTGCACCTCCGAGGTCGGCGCGCTGTGCCTGGAACTGGCGGGCGAGCTGCAGGCCGCACAGGCGCTGGAGGCATACCTGGACGTGTTCACCCACCACTATCTGCAGGCCAAGCACCAGTTGCCGGTGGCTGCGGACGATGCCACGCACCTGCGGCTGCGCGGTGTGTGCAGCACGGGCTGAGCAAAACGCACTTTGGCACACGGTCCGCCGGGGGATTGCGCGACACGGGCAAAATGCACCGATGAAAGCTCCCCCCCGCCTGCAGTCCCTCATCGAGGAAGGCCTGATCGACACCGTGGTCCGGCAGCTCATGAGCGGCAAGGAGGCCATGGTCTACGTGGTGCGCTGCGGTGACGAAACGCGCTGCGCCAAGATCTACAAAGAAGCGAACAACCGCAGCTTTCGCCAAGCCGTGGATTACACCGAGAACCGCAAGGTCAAGAACTCGCGCTCGGCCCGTGCCATGGCCAAGGGCAGCAAGTTTGGCCGGCAAGAGCAAGAGGCCGCCTGGCAAAGCGCCGAGGTCGATGCGCTCTACCGCCTGGCCGCCGCCGGCGTGCGTGTGCCGCAGCCCTACAACTTTCATGACGGCGTGTTGCTGATGGAGCTGGTGACCGACGCCCACGGCGATGCGGCCCCGCGCCTGAACGATGTGAGCTTCACCCCCGAAGACGCGCGCACCCACCACGCCACGCTGGTGGCCGAGGTGGTGCGCATGCTGTGTGCGGGCGTGGTGCATGGGGACTTGTCGGAGTTCAACATCCTGCTGGCCCACCTGCCGGGCACAGAAGGTGAAGAGGTGGGCCACGACGGCCCCGTCATCATCGACCTGCCCCAGGCCGTGGACGCTGCGGGCAATAACCACGCCCAGCGCATGCTGCTGCGCGACGTGGCCAACCTGCGCGACTTCTTCGGCCAGTTTGCCCCCGAGCTGCGCCCCACCCAATACGGCCCCGAAATCTGGAGCCTGTACCAGAGCGGGCTGCTGAGCAACGAGACGCCGCTCACCGGCATCTATGCGCCCACGCATGCCGATGTGGACATGCAGGCCGTGCTGCGCGAGATTGACGACGCGCGCGACGAAGATGCAGCGCGCAGGCTGCGCATGGCGGCGGGCTGACGTCGCCTCCAACCGCGCAGGGCTGTGGCACCATCGCGGCCTTTTTCAGTGTCGCTTGCCCGCCATGCCGTTCATCCCCATCCGCAACTTCTGCCCCGGCGACGAACCTGCATTGCGCGCCGTTTTCCATGCCTCGGTGCATGGGTTGGCTTGCAAGAACTACACCGCCGAACAACTCGCCGCCTGGGCTCCACTGCACCATGACGCCCCACAGTGGGCGGAGCGCATGCGTGCCAACCAGCCTTTCATCGCGCAAGCGCAGAGCAGTGGCGCCATCGCCGGGTTTGCCGACCTGCAGGCCAACGGCTATATCGACATGTTCTTCGTGGCCCCGGCGTTCGCACGACAGGGCGTGGCCCGGGCGCTGATGGCGCACATTCACGCGCAAGCGGCGCAGCGCGGCATCACCCAGTTGCACGCACACGTCAGCCTGAGCGCCGAGTCCTTTTTTGCCGCCCAGGGCTTCGTGGTGGAAGCGCGCCAGCAGGTGGAGCGTGCGGGCGTGGTGCTGCACAACGCGCGCATGGCCAAGGCCTTGGCGGCCCGCCTGAGGGATCAGTCCTGATTTGATAGCTGGTTGCGCTTATCAATCAAGCGCCAGAGGTCAATTTGGCTTGAAATGAAACCACAGCGCTGTGCCCCTGCACCTGCAGGTGCCTTACAGTAGCCGCCCCGCACACACAAACCCACCCACATACCAGCCACAACGGCTGCCACCCCATGACCAAAGACCTGGCCCGACAGAACGAACTCAAACCCATGGCCCTGTGCGAGCCCTGCCAGGGCATTCAGCGCAACTGGCGCAAGGCGCCGGGCCATGCCGAGCTGGTGCAGCGCGGCAACCGCAAGGAAGACCGTGAGGACGGCACCGTCACCATCACCCGCTACGTGTGCGACCGCTGCGGCACCGCGTGGGAGTACGAGAACGACAAGAACAACCAGCGGGCGGGCTGGTCGGTCGTGGGGCGCTGAGCGCGGCGCTGGTCGCACCGGTGGCGGCCGAGCCCCGCCACCGCCATCCCGCAGCCCACGTGTAAATGCACCTATTTTGATAGCGCCCAAGGCATATAGCACTAGCGCTATCGCCCCAAAATCCACAAACTTCTGGTAACAACGCCTGCAGCAAGCCTTGGGCACCTTTTTGCTACCGCGGTGTCACAACGGTTTTGACGGAAAGCACCCATGCTGCATCGCCGACGATTCCTGACCCACGCCACCCGGGGCCTCGCTCTGGGCGGCGCGGTGCTGCTGGTGGCGCGGGGCGCGCTGGCACAGCCCAGCTACACCGTGCCCCTGGCCCAACTGCAGGCCATGGTGGACCCCAAGTTTCCGCGCAACGTGCCGGTACAAGGCCTGTTCAACCTGAGCGTGCAGGCGCCCCACCTGCGCCTGCTGCCCGAAGTGAACCGGCTGGGCGCAGCCATGGCGCTGGATGTGGCCGGCCCGGCGCTGCGGCGCAGCCACCAGGGCAGCCTGGAGGTGGAGTTTGCGCTGCGCTACGAGGCCAGCGACCGCACGCTGCGCGCCCACCAGATCCAGCTGGGGCGCATGGAGTTTCCCAGCCTGCGCCCGGCGGTGACCGAGCTGCTCAATGCCTACGGCCCGCTGCTGGCCGAACAGTCGCTGCGCGAAGTCACACTGCACCAACTGCGCCCGCAAGACACGGCGGTGTTTGACGGCCTGGGCCTGCAGCCAGGGCCCATCACCGTGACGGCCAAGGGGCTGACGGTGGCGTTTGTGAGCAAGACGCCCTGAGGGGCAACAGGGCTCAGGCGGGCGATTTTTTCAAGTAAGGCGCCAGATACCGCCCCGTATGGCTGGCCGGGTTGGCCGCCAGCTCCTCGGGCGTGCCCACGCCCACCACGGTGCCACCGCCCGCACCGCCCTCGGGGCCCATGTCGATGAGCCAGTCGGCGGTTTTGATCACGTCGAGGTTGTGCTCGATGATGACGATGGTGTTGCCCGCGTCGCGCAGCTGGTGCAGCACCTTGAGCAGCAGGTCAATGTCGGCAAAGTGCAGGCCGGTGGTGGGCTCGTCCAGGATGTAGAGCGTGCGGCCGGTATCGCGCTTGCTCAGCTCCTGCGCCAGCTTCACCCGCTGCGCCTCGCCGCCCGACAGCGTGGTCGCCGCCTGGCCCAGGCGGATATAGGAGAGGCCCACATCCAGCAGCGTCTGCAGCTTGCGTGCGATGGTGGGCACGTCCTTGAAGTAGGCCGCAGCGTCCTCCACCGTCAGCTCCAGGATCTGCGCGATGTTCTTGCCCTTCCACAACACCTCCAGCGTCTCGCGGTTGTAGCGCTGGCCGTGGCAGATGTCGCAGGGCACGTACACGTCGGGCAAGAAGTGCATCTCCACCTTCACCACGCCGTCGCCTTGGCAGGCCTCGCAACGGCCGCCGCCCGAAGACTGCGACACGTTGAAGCTGAAGCGCCCCGGGCCATAGCCGCGTTCCTTGGCGGTGTTGGTCTCGGCCATCAGCTCGCGGATGGGGGTGAACAGACCGGTGTAGGTGGCCGGGTTGCTGCGCGGCGTGCGGCCAATGGGGCTTTGGTCGACGTTGATGACCTTGTCGAAATACTCGATGCCCACGATCTCTTCGTGCTCGGCCGGCTCTTCGTGCGCACGGTGCACTTGCCGCGCCACCGCAGCATAGAGCGTGTCATTCACCAGCGTGCTCTTGCCGGAGCCCGACACGCCCGTCACGCAGGTGAGCAGCCCCACCGGGAAGTCCACCGTCACCCCCTTGAGGTTATTGCCCGTGGCACCCACCACGCGCAGCGCCTGTACGGCGCCCTGGCGCGCATGGTGCTCTGCCATGCGCTCGGCGCGGCGCTTGCTCGCCTCGGTCTGCGGAAAGCGCGACTTGGGCTTGGCCTCCACCACGGGCGCAGGCTGGTCCAGCACCGGCAGCCAGGGCGTGCGGCGCTGGGGCACGGCAATGGTGCGCGTGCCTGATAGGTACTGGCCCGTGAGCGATTGCGCATTGGCGCGCACTTCGTCGTACGTGCCCTGCGCCATCACCCGCCCGCCATGCACGCCCGCACCAGGGCCCATGTCGATCACATGGTCGGCGGCGCGCATCATGTCTTCGTCGTGTTCGACCACGATCACGCTGTTGCCGATGTCGCGCAGGTGCTGCAGCGTGGCGATCAGCCGGTCGTTGTCGCGCTGGTGCAGGCCAATGCTGGGCTCGTCGAGCACATACATCACGCCCGTCAGGCCCGATCCAATTTGGGAGGCCAGGCGAATGCGCTGCGCCTCTCCACCGCTGAGCGTTTCAGCGCTGCGGTCCAGGCTCAAATAGCTCAGGCCCACGTCGTTCAAGAACTGCAGGCGCGTGGCGATCTCGCGCACCACCTTGTCGGCGATCTCGGCCTTGGCACCGGTGAGCTGCAGAGATTGGAACCATGCGTGCGCGTCGCTCAGCGTGGCGTGGCTCACTTCGTAGATGGCACGGGCCTGTGTGCCTTCGCCCACCTTCACATGGCGGGCCTCGCGGCGCAGGCGCACGCCGTGGCATTCGGGGCAGGGCTGGGTGCTGCGAAAGCGTGCCAGGTCTTCGCGCACCACCACCGAATCCGTCTCGCGGTAGCGGCGCGCCATGTTGGGGATGATGCCTTCAAACGGGTGCTTTTTGGTGTGCACCTTGCCCTTGGAGGCCCCACTGTCCATGATGTAGCTGAAGGCGATTTCTTCATCGCCCGAGCCATGCAGGATGGCGTGCTGCACCGGCGCGGGCAGTGACTCAAACGGCGCCTCGATATCGAAGGTGTAGTGCCGCGCCAGGCTCTCCAGCATCGCAAAGTAGTAGCCATTGCGCCGGTCCCAGCCCTTGATGGCCCCGCTGGCCAGGCTGAGGGACGGGAAGGCCACCACACGCGCCGGGTCGAACACCTCGCGCTGGCCAATGCCGTCGCACGCCGGGCAGGCGCCCATCGGCGAGTTGAACGAGAACAGGCGCGGCTCCAGCTCGGCCAGCGAGTAGCTGCACACCGGACACGCAAACTTGCTGCTGAACAGGTGCTCCTGGCCCGTGTCCATCTCCAGCGCCAGCACGCGGCCATTGCCCTCGTTGCCGCCCACGCGCAGGGCCGCCTCAATGCTCTCGGCCAGGCGCTGCTGCAGGTCAGCGCGCACCTTCACCCGGTCGATCACCACGTCAATGTCGTGCTTCTCGGTCTTCTTGAGCGGCGGCAGGTTCTCGTGCTCGTAGATCTGCCCATCGACCCGAAAGCGGATGTAGCCCAGCGCCTGCATCTGCGCAAACAGCTCGGTGAACTCGCCTTTCTTCTCCCGCGCCACGGGGGAGAGGATAATGAGCTTGGTGTCCTCGGGCAGGGCTAGCACCGCATCCACCATCTGGCTCACCGTCTGCGCGGCCAGCGGCAGACCGTGGTCGGGACAGAACGGCGTACCCGCACGGGCATACAGCAGACGCAGGTAGTCGTGGATCTCGGTCACCGTGCCCACAGTGGAGCGCGGGTTGTGGCTGGTCGCCTTCTGCTCAATGCTGATGGCGGGCGACAGGCCTTCGATCAGGTCCACATCCGGCTTGTCCAGCCGCCCCAGAAACTGCCGCGCATAGGCCGACAGGCTCTCCACATAGCGCCGCTGGCCCTCGGCATACAGCGTGTCGAACGCCAGACTGGACTTGCCCGAGCCCGACAGCCCCGTGATCACCACCAGCTGGTTGCGCGGAATGTCCAGGTCGATGTTCTTGAGGTTGTGTGTGCGCGCCCCCCGGATGCTGATGCGCTGCTCGCGCAGGGCGCGGGCGAGGTAGACACCATCGGCGGATCGGTCATCGGCAACAGGGGGAGGGGTCACGGGCGGGCTCGGTGCAGGAAAACCCACCATGATAGGCGAGACCACGAGGGGCACGACCTGCTCGCTATGGCGAGAGGCGGCGGTGTCGTGTCGCGTTGTTACAACCCCTCCAAAGCCCTGTGGCCAATTGTTAACATCACGCCTTCACAAAAAAGATTCAGTCACGCCTTGGATACATTTCGCCCGAAGCAATGACCTCGGCGATGCCGAAAGCGGGTCTCAGGGAGAAATGCAATGAAATGGATTCTGGGCGCAGCCCTGGGCCTTCTATTGGCCGGCCCTTCGTACGCCGTCAACTACGCCATACAGGATGGCGGCGCGGGTAGCGGTTGTCAGAACGCCTGGCCCCCTTCCATTGTCGGAAACTACAACGAAAACGGCACGCTCAACGGCGTGCCCCGCTATGACGGCAGCGGCTGGTACCTGTACCGCGCCTCCATCTTTGGGCAGGATAACTGGGTCGTCAGCAATTCGCTGGGTAGCACGGACCTCAACAACAGCACCATTGCGTTCTACGCGCCCTCTTCGGCCGGCACACCCGTCGCCGGTACGGGCTACAACAGCACCAACTCGGCCTGCGGCAAGATCAACGTACAGCAGGGCGTGACGGTGCCAGCACCTGATGCGCCTACGATCGGACCGCTGAATTCCGGGGTACAGCCCTATATCTCCGGTGGGAGCACGACCGTGTATTGGTCCGGCGTGCCCGGCGTAGTGGGCTACAAGCTTGACGTCGCAACCGACGCGGCGTTTACGACCTTTCACCCCGGCTACAACGGACTGGTAATTACAGCCTCGCCCACCCCCCCGACCAGCGCCACGGTCACTGGCTTGAGCAACGCGGGGACGACCTACTACTTCCGTGTGCGCTCCTACAACGGCGGCGGGGACAGTGTTCCATCCGCGACGGTTAGCACCACCACAGTGCCCGCAGCGCCCACCTTGCAGACAGTCAGCAATGTCCGCGCCGATCGTTTCACAGCCAACTGGGCTGCCGCCACCGGCGCAGACGCGTACCGCTTGCAGGTATGTACAGACGCGGGGTTTACTTCTTGCATTGCTGGCTACAACCCGGCCAGCGTCGGCGACTCGCCAGCCCTCGTTTCGGGCCTCGCTCAAACCACGACCTACTATTACCGGGTATCCGCCGGAAATGCGAACGGCTATAGCGCCTATTCCAGCAGCGCCAACGTCACAACCAATACCCGCCCCAGCCTGAGTGGCAGTTTCATGACTTCCGGTGCGGTCAACGACAACGCCACGATTGCACCGTTCACAGGCGTTACTGTCTCGGACGCGAACGGCGATGCTGTCTCGGTGCAGATCAGCTACGCAGCAGCCAATGGCACGCTCGCGGGCACAGGGCTCACGGGCAGCGCTGGTAGCTACGTCTTGACAGCCCAGGCGCCAGCCACCGTGACCACCAACCTGCGGGGTCTGGTGTTCACGCCCACGTACCAGCAAGGCCCAACGGGGAGCACGGTGACCACCACGTTCACCCTGGTCCCTGATGATGGCACCGATGTCGGCACCAGCAACAGCACCACCAAGGTGACGACGACCATGACCAACGTCGCACCCAGCTTCGTTGGCGCCACGACAACGCTCACGGTCAGCGCGAACGCTGCCGCCACAGACATCAAGTCATTGCTCCACGTGAGCGATACCGACACCGGACAGACAGAGACATGGTCCGCTCAGACGGCGCCGGTGCACGGAACGCTCACCATCAACGGTACAGCGACTGCCTCGGGAGGAACCGACATTGCGCCGTCTGGCACCATCACGTACACGCCCGCATCCAACTACAGCGGCAATGACAGTTTTGCAGTGCGGGTAAGCGACGGGTCCGATAGCGCCGTACGCACTATCACAGTGACCGTGCAGGCCATGGCACCGGGAGCCCCCACAGGTGTGGTGGCCACGCCAGCGGATGGGCAGGCCAGCGTGTCTTTCAGTGCGCCATCCAGCAACGGAGGCTCAGCCGTCACTGGCTACACCGCGACGTCCAGCCCGCAGGGGCTCACCGGCTCGGCGGCCGGCTCGCCCATCACCGTCTCCGGCCTGACGAATGGGACCGCCTACACCTTCACAGTCATCGCCACCAATGCCATCGGCTCCAGTGGAGCGTCATCGCCGTCAGCGCCTGTCACCCCGAAAGGCGAGCAAACCATCACCTTTGCCAACCCTGGCGCCCAGAACTTCGGAACGTCCCTCTCCCTCACGGCGTCTGCGACCTCGGGCCTGCCTGTGAGCTTCAGTTCCACCACCCCAGGCATTTGCACCGTCACTGGGAGCGGGGCATTGACCCTGGTTTCTGCAGGCAACTGCACGATCGTCGCCGCCCAGACAGGCGACAACGTGTGGAACGCCGCGACAACCGTATCCCAAACGTTTGCCATCAATGCCATGGTTCCTGGCGCGCCCACCATCGGCACTGCAACTGCGGGTAACACGCAGGCCACCATCACGTTCACAGCGCCCGCCAGCAATGGCGGCTCAGCCATTGCCACCTACACAGCCACCTCCAACCCCGACAGCAAAACCGGCACCTGCGCGGGGCCCGCAGCCTGTCCCATCACCGTGAGTGGCCTGAGCAATGGCGCTGCATATACCTTTACCGTCACGGCCACCAACAGCGCAGGCACAGGGGCAGCGTCGGCAGCGTCCAACTCCGTCATACCCAAGGCAGTGCAAACCATCAGCTTTGCCAACCCGGGGAGCCAAAACTATGGCACCTCACCTGATCTGGCTGTCCTGGGTGGCGGTGCTTCTGCTACCTCCGGCCTGCCCGTGGCCTTCACGTCATCCACCCTCAGTGTTTGCACCATCACCCCGGCGGGGGTTCTGACCTTCGGGACGGCCGGGACTTGCACCATCAATGCCGATCAGGCTGGCAACGGTGTGTACCTGGCAGCTCCCCAGGTGTCGCGCAGCTTCACCGTGACCCCCATCGCGCCCGGTGCTCCCACCATTGGAACGGCCATAGCAGGTGATACGCAGGCCTCGGTGGCCTTCACCGCACCAGCGAACACCGGCGGCACCGCCATCACGGGCTATACGGTCACCGTCACTCCACCTGACGTGGCGCCTGTCTACGGGGCCGCATCACCCATTGTCGTCACGGGGCTGACCAACGGGCAGGCGTACACCTTCACCGTGACGGCGGATAACTCTGCAGGGACAGGGCCTGCGTCTTCGGCATCCAACTCCGTCACGCCCAAGGCCATACAGTCCATCACCTTCGCCAATCCTGGCAGCCAGAATTTCGGCACCACGCCCACGCTGTCTGCCTCGGTCACGTCCGGTCTGGCCGTTGCGTTCACCTCGTCCACCACCGGCGTGTGCACGATCACCAGCGGGGGGGCACTGACGTTTGTCACGGCGGGCAGCTGCACCATCAATGCCGACCAAGCAGGCAATGGCGTCTTCTTGCCAGCACCGCAAGTCAGCCGCATCTTCACCGTCAATGCGCAACTGTCAGTGTCTGGCGCAGTGCCTGGCATGGCAGGCCTGGCCACTGCGACGCTATCAGGCGGAGGTGCGAGCTGCACCCTGAACCCAGGCGGCACCAGTTTCATGGCGCCCGTCGGCATGCCTGGCAACCTCACGCTGCCCCATGGAGGGTTCGAGTTCCTCGCCACCGGCTGCTCGGGGAGTGTCACCATCACGCTGAACTATCCAGACCCCATGCCCGCCGGCATCCAGTTTTGGAAGTTTGGCCCTGCCACAGCAGGTGCGGGGGCTTCTACCTGGTTCGCCTGGTCGGGGGCAACCCTCAGCCCTGACCGGCGTACCGTGAGCTATACCGTGACGGACAACGGTGTGGGAGACTCCGACAACGCTGTCGGCAGCATCCGTGACCCGTTTGCACCTGCCTTCTTTGTCGGATCGGATGCAGCCGCCATTCCCGTCAACAACCCCTGGGCTCTGGCAGTGCTGGTCGCGGTCCTGGGTTGGCTAGGCCTGAGGCGCCGTCACCAACACCGCTGAAATCCGGGACTGCGATGCCATCCACCGGACCGTTGCCTTCCACCATCTTCGCTACCGACCAGCTGGTGGGTGATGAGCGCTTCGAAGCCTGGCGCTGCAGCATCTCGGTGATCTTCGATGTGGCTCCCGTGGGGCACGAGCCTCCCAAGGACTTCCAGGCCTCAGTCACCGCCCGCCACCTGGGTGCGCTCTTGGTGGGAGACCTGAACTTCGGGCGCCAGCAGTTCTCACGCGGTTCGCCCCGCGTAGCGCGCGACGGTGTGGACCACTACCTGGTGCAGTGGTATCGCAGCGGTGGCTTTGTCGGCCAGCATGATGACGGCGTGGACATGGAGGTGCGCCCGGGCGACATCACCGTGTTCGACCTGGGGCGCACGCAACGCACCTATGCCCAGCCCTCGCGTGTGCTGTCGCTAGTGGTGCCGCGCGAGATCGCCGCCGAGTCTTTCGGCGGGCGCGACGCTGACCTTCATGGCACGGTGCTGCGGCAGGGTACGGCCCTGGGCGGACTGCTCAGCGACTATCTTCAGTCTCTGCATCAACGCCTGCCGGACGTGACGCTCGCAGAGGCCCCAGCCGTTGTGCAAGCCACCACCCAGATGCTGGCCGCGTGCCTACGGCCAAGCCGCCACACCCATGCCCAGGCGCGGGTCGAGCTGCAGGGGGTGACGCTGGAACGCATCCAGCGACACATCTTGCAGAACCTGGCAGCGCCGCTGCGCCCAGAGCTGCTGTGCCAACACTTCGGTATTTCGCGCAGCCTGCTGTACCGCCTGTTCGAGCCGCTGGGCGGTGTGGCGCACTATGTACAGCAGCGTCGGCTGCTGCGCGCCTTCCATGCGCTGGCCAGCCCCGCCAATCGACGTCTGCGGGTGGCCGAGGTCGCCACGCGCAGCGGCTTCTCCAGCGAGGCACATTTCAGCAGGACCTTCCGTGCGGCCTTCGGCCTTACGCCCAGCGATGTGCGGGCCATGGCGGGCGGCGCCTTGGCCGCCGCAGCAGGTACTGCCAGCCAAGCAGCCCCCTCCACAGTCGAATACGCGAACTGGGTGCGCACTCTGCAGGTGTAACCCTGCGCCCGGCGCCTGCATGCCGCCGAAACAGCCGGTCAAAAACGTTGAGACGCACAGTCAAGCCGAAGTGACGGCCGCGCCTAGCATGGGTCACCGCCTGTTCCCCCCTTGCGCACTCCCCCATGCAATTCATCCGCAAACTGGCTGCAGCCGTGCTCGCTACCGTGCTGTGCAGCCCGCAGCTGGCCTGTGCTCAACCCACCGTCACCAGTTTTGCGCCCACCGAGGGCCTGACCATGGGCTGGACCCAGGTCGTCTTTACCGGCACCAACCTGGGCAGCACCTCGGCCGTTCGCTTTGACGGCGTGGATGCCACCAACCTCATCGTCGACGGCAGCGGCACCCGCGTCACGGCCACCACGCCTGCCCATGCCCGTGGCACCGTCGCAGTGGAACTAATCACCGCTCTGGGCACGGCGGCTGCAGGCAGCTACACCTATGTGCCCCAGCCCAACATCACGAACTGGGGCCCCGGCGAAGGTTCAATGCTCGGCGGCACCGAGGTCACCATCACCGGCAGCGGGTTCACCGGGGCGACGACGGTGCTGTTCGGGAGCAAACCCGCCACCCGCTTCACCGTGGACAGCGACACGCAGATCACCGCTGTCGCGCCGCCCCAGCCGGCAGGCCTCACGGTGATGTTCGAGATCTCCACGCCCATCGCCCATATGCCGCACCCCATGGGCTATTTCACCTACACCGTGCCGCCTGAATTGCGGCCCACCGTCACCAG
>NZ_JBQEOV010000005.1:290000-291317 GCF_052045435.1 Acidovorax sp. 22279 | reverse complement strand
AAAGCAAAAAACCCCAGTCATATCTGACTGGGGTTTTCTGGGCTGTAAGAGCCTGACGATGACCTACTTTCACACGGGAACCCGCACTATCATCGGCGCAAAGTCGTTTCACTGTCCTGTTCGGGATGGGAAGGAGTGGGACCAACTTGCTATGGTCATCAGGCATAACTTGGTGCTGGGCAGTTTTTGTGAACTGCCTGGCGAATTCATAGAGTCTGGAATCAGATTTTGTGTATTTGACTGCGTCTAACTTGGCATAACAGACTTTGAGCTTCACGCTGGTTGCGTGTTGGCTATCAAAGTTATAGGGTCAAGCCGCACGAGCAATTAGTATCAGTTAGCTTAACGCATTACTGCGCTTCCACACCTGACCTATCAACGTCCTGGTCTTGAACGACTCTTTAGGGGGCTCAAGGCCCCGGCAGATCTCATCTTGAAACGAGTTTCCCGCTTAGATGCTTTCAGCGGTTATCTCTTCCACACTTAGCTACTCGGCAATGCCACTGGCGTGACAACCGATACACCAGAGGTGTGTCCACTCCGGTCCTCTCGTACTAGGAGCAGGCTTCCTCAAATCTGCAGCGCCCACGGAAGATAGGGACCAAACTGTCTCACGACGTTTTAAACCCAGCTCACGTACCTCTTTAAATGGCGAACAGCCATACCCTTGGGACCGGCTACAGCCCCAGGATGAGATGAGCCGACATCGAGGTGCCAAACACCGCCGTCGATATGAACTCTTGGGCGGTATCAGCCTGTTATCCCCAGAGTACCTTTTATCCGTTGAGCGATGGCCCTTCCATACAGAACCACCGGATCACTATGTCCTGCTTTCGCATCTGCTCGACTTGTCAGTCTCGCAGTTAAGCACGCTTATGCCATTGCACTATCGTCACGATGTCCGACCGTAACTAGCGTACCTTCGAACTCCTCCGTTACGCTTTGGGAGGAGACCGCCCCAGTCAAACTGCCTACCATGCACTGTCCCCGATCCAGATAATGGACCTAGGTTAGAACCTCAAACACACCAGGGTGGTATTTCAACGTTGGCTCCATGAGAACTAGCGTCCTCACTTCAAAGCCTCCCACCTATCCTACACAGATCTGTTCAAAGTCCAATACAAAGCTACAGTAAAGGTTCATGGGGTCTTTCCGTCTTTCCGCGGGGAGATTGCATCATCACAAACATTTCAACTTCGCTGAGTCTCAGGAGGAGACAGTGTGGCCATCGTTACGCCATTCGTGCAGGTCGGAACTTACCCGACAAGGAATTTCGCTACCTTAGGACCGTTATAGTTACGGCCGCCGTTTACTGGG